>JALUXN010000304.1 GCA_027018975.1 Mariprofundaceae bacterium
CGCAATGGAGCCGATTGTGGCGATGATTCACACCATGGCTGACGCTTTACGCAAGAAACAAAAAAAAGACCAACGCTCCGCATAGTCTGGAGCCAGTGAGGGTAAACGCATGGCAAAAAATGTAATTTGCACAGTATGTGAGACAAAAGGGCAACCCGAACGGCGCACCAAAGGATCATTTATAATTGAGGTCGCGCTTTGGCTCTGTTTCATCATCCCCGGCGTATTCTACTCAATCTGGCGACTGGCCACGCGGGCGGATGTATGCAGCGCTTGCGGGAGCACAGCGATAGTCCCCACATCGTCGCCTGCGGGCAAACGAATTCTTGAAAATAAACTATAATTGGTGGCAATCGCTGTTGTTGATTGCGGTTGCCCTTGTCCCTGTTTACTGGCTGGCCAGCAATGATCTGGATGCCCCGGAGCCTCCGGCGCTGGTGGCTGTGCATAACAATCAAAATGACGGCTCGGTATGGGAAGTGCAGAAATGGCTGATCGGGCATGCTCTGTTCCCTGAGTCAATCCGCTATATGAAATGGTATCCCGTTCATAAACTCGGTGACAACTACGCCGTGCAGGTAAAATACAACGCCATGAACGAAAGCGGCGGGCGAACCACAACCACCATTCTTTTCCAGATCAATGAAACCGGCGAAATCTACAGCCACACTGTCATTTCAGGCACGCAGTGGCTGCGTTAATCACACCACCCGGCACGCTTGCCCCCGTGATATTCCCTAGCCAGCCCGCGCCGGATCATCGCGCCTGCCACGTCCACACCATCAACCAGCACCTCAGCCACCATCCTGCTGGCATATTTCCCCGTGCGCACATGCACAATCGACACACGCCCGCCCTCAAGAATCCCGATCATAGCCGCCCTGGCACGCTTCGCCCCGTCCTTTTCAGCCGCGCACTTGCCCCTGATTTCCGGCGTATCAATCCCATCAATCCGCACATGCACCCGATTGACCTGCCCCGGCCAGACCTGCACATCAGCGGTCAAAGTATCCCCATCATAAACGCTCACCACATCCGCCAAATAAGGCCCATATCCCCCCCCAAAAGCGGGAAAAACACCCCAAAAAATAACCACAAACACGGCACCAAACACGGTACCCCATTTTTTTACAATTCCGCAACCCTCCGAAATATATCCACTTCCCCGCCCCATACGATGCCCGCCCCTGCCTCCAACCGTGTTTTCGGTGGTGTTTATTATTCTTGTTTTTTCTTTGTTTTTCATTGGTTTACCTCTTTTTTGATGGGGCGCGTGTCCGGTGTTGAGCGGCTTAATCCGGGATGCTTTTCGGTATGTATTACGGTACCTGTTGAGCTTTTGTTGAATAGTACCGTGTCCGGGGGGGATTATGGCGCTCAGTGATCTTAAATGTCGGCGGTCGAAATGTCCAGATGGGAAAAATCAGATTAAATTGACGGATGCGCATGGGCTGTATCTGCTCGTTAAAAAAATGGGTGGAAAATATTGGCGGTGGGATTATGTCTGGCAGGGGAAACGAAAAACGCTGGCGCTGGGTGTTTATCCTGATGTGACGCTGAAAGATGCGCGGGAGGCGCGGGATCAGGCCAGGGGGCGGCGGCGAGAGGGGCGCGATCCGGGGCGGGAGAAAGTGCGGCGGCGGTGTAATCTGTTTGAAAAGGTGGCTGAAGAGTGGCTGGAGGTGCGGCGGCATGATCTGGCTGCGTCTACGGTGCGATTGATTGAGATGCGGTTGAAAAATGATATTAATCCGGTCATCGGGGATATTGGCATCGGGGATATGAGGGCGTCGGATGTGTTGGGGATGTTGCAGATTATCTGTGATCGCGGGGCGGTGGCTACGGCGCATCGGTGCCGGGCGATGGTTGGACAGATTATGCGGTTTGGAATTGTGACCGGGCGATGTGAGTCTGATCCGACACCGGCGCTGAAAGGGGCGATCAGAAAACCGAGCGTGAAATCAATGGCGGCGATGTTGGAACCGAAACAAATCGGGGCGATGTTGCGCGGGATTGATGACTATTCGGGCACTTATGTGGTGCGGTGTGCGTTGCAACTTAATTTACTGACGTTTGTGAGGCCATCGGAGCTGCGGCTGGCTGAATGGGCTGAGTTTGATCTGGATGGTGGGGAATGGAGGGTGCCTGCCGAGAGAATGAAAATGAAGGATCGCGGGGATCATATTGTGCCGCTGGCCACGCAGGCTGTGGATATTCTGAATGAGCTGCATCAATCAACGGGATTTGGGGCGCTGGTGTTTCCGTCTCCGTTTGATCCGAAAAAACCGCTGTCTGCTAATACGCTGAATCATGCGCTCAGGCGGATGGGGATTGAGAAAAACCGGCAGGTGGTGCATGGGTTTCGGGCGATGGCGCGCACGCTGTTGGCTGAACATGGGTGGACGGCAGAGATTATCGAGCGGCAGTTGGCGCATGCGGAGCAGTCGCGGGTGGTGGCTGCTTATAATCGGGCGGAGTTTTTGCCGGAGCGGCGGCGAATGATGCAGGCGTGGGGGGGGTATTTGGATGAATTGAGAATCAAAGGCGAAACACGGTTGGGATAGGCGGGCAGCCACGGGGGGGCGGCCCCTACGGCGGTTATTTCAGGGACGTGTTGATATTATCCAGCAGCAATTGCCAGCGTTTTTCGCGTAGCAATAAAATCGAATAATTGTTTACCAGATTGCGGTAATTCGCTTCGCTCAGACCGATGTAGAGATTGCTTCCGGCATCAATTGCTGGCACGGCGCAGCGGGGTTTGAGATCGGCAACATCATAGACTGCGTTGCGGTCAAGATTCTGTTCTTTTGCTCTGGCGATGCAGGCGGCTGAATTTTTTATTGTGACTTGCGTGGCTGAACGAGGAAAATCCCAGACAATGGGGGCGAGGATTTGCTTTTGTGGTGCTGTGTATTGCAGCACCGGCTTTGCTGATTCTACCGGGGCGGTGGCGATGGGCAGGGTTGGAGTGCAGGCGGTGAGCAGGATTGCTGCTAAAATCAATCGCATCATTTCATCCACTCCCGTTGCATTTTATCTGTTGATTTGTTGATGACCTTCAGCAGCAGCTCGGAATGTCTGCCGTTGCGGATTTTTAATAATTTGTGCTGTGCCAGTTTGGCGCGATTGGCTTGCAGTTTGGCGTTCAATGTCGTGTTCACCTCGCCCATTTTGTTGACTGCTGTGACATATCGCTCAACTTCGGCTTTTACTTTTTTGGCCTGTGCCACCAGTCCGGCGTTGGCCGTTTTCAGCTTATCCACATCGGCCTTTAGCGCGGTGATTTTGACCTGCCTGGATAGCGATTGGGCGCGGTAATATTGCAGACCGCCCGCCAGTGATACGACCAGCAGCACAACGGCGATGATGATGCCCAGGCGCAGGCTCATGGTTCGGGCTCTCCCTTTGGCTTGAGCGGCGGTGCGGCGTGGGAGTCTGTCCAGAACCGTATCGCTGCGATCACAGCCAGCACAATGCCGCCGTAATAGCCCAACTGCCACTGCGTCAGCGTATCAATATGGGCATTAACGAACTGATAAGCGTCCCACCCCCAATACATCATAAACAGCAATAGCAATACTGTTATGACTCGGAACGCACGCATGATCTGGAGCAGTTTAAGCATTGATAGCCTCATGCCTGACATGATCTAACCGAGCCAGCCAACCTTTGCCGTATCGGTTAAACGTCGATAGCGAGCGGTAATGCTTTTCACGAAGTTCAAGAAAACGACCAACGAATAGCTTATCATTCATGCTGTTCAACGCCGCTACTGTATGGCTGCCGATAATGCCATCCTGCACTGCGCTTACAACTTCCTGCGCAAACTTGGCCGCCCGGCGCTTGCCTTGATTCACAGCGCAATCAAACATGCACAAGGCTTTCGGATACGCCACAATGTCACAGCGCATGGGTGTGTAGTAGTCCTGCCAGTAGATCAGTTTTGCGGCGGACAGTGTCAGGTTGGGAATATCCTCATTCGGATATGACATGGCAGAGATTCCAAACTTCGTGCCACGCAGTTCGCCTTCGCCAATCTTGCCGCTTGTCCAGTTACCTCTGTCGTGTGGGTCGCGGCCATAGCCACCTTCGGCACCAACGACGAATTCAAACGCGGAATCATAATCCTTTGGCATTGGCCTTAACCTCTTTCAATAGTTCCTCAAGCATAGCTTCCTGCCTGTCAATCCTGCGCTCCTGTGCGTCCACCTCAGTGCGTAGCCAACGATTGTCCTGTCGTAGCTTAGTTATTATAGACTTCACCAACTCACCGAAATCTTTAGGGAAGTCTGTGACCATGTTCATTTCTTCCTGCCCCAGAATAAGTCATTTGCCATATATCCTATCAGACCAGCATCCACTGCTAGCCATCGGACTGACACGTGCTCGGTGTATAAATTGTAATCCCCTGTAAGTATTCCAGCCACATATATTGCAACCAGAAACAGGCTCACATAGGAAAGCATGCCATAGAACCAAAATCCACGTGTGTAATAGGCATACATAGCTAGGAATGCAGCCAGAGCGTCTGTTGCAATAAGCAGTTCAGTCATTGAAGTACTCCATTTATAAACAGAGCACCACTAACGATGATGCCTATAATAATCGCCTGCATAAGCATACTGCCAAGGGAGCGGGACATGCCCTTTTTTACATTGTCACGCATGCTTAAATCCTGATCGTATGTAATGTGGTGTATGTTGTGCCTTGGGTGTAGTTCCTTTTTTAGCTCATCTCGTATAATCTCCCGAAATGAGGCCATATGCCGCTCAAATTCAGCCTCAAAGATTCGGTGGCATTCATGCGTCACCCAGTCCTTGCTCGTGCGTTCCGTCGCGTCAGTCATTTATCCCCCACCCACCATGCTCTCCAGCATAATGATAGTAATAGTATTAAATAAATCATAAGCCATTTACCGTAACCGGCCATAACAGCGAACGCGCAACCAGCCATAACCAGCACGGCGAACATTGCTAGGATTATATAGTCCATGCCGCCATGTCCTGACAGTTCGGTATCGTGACAACCGTCGCCTTCGTGCGGGTCAGTTCCTTCTGTGTGACTGGGTCGCGGGTAACAACGTCCGGCATGTACTTCAATACGGCAGCTTTCGTTGCCTGCATATGGACTGCCGTAGTCATAATAGGCACATCAAAGCCATCGGCGTTGGTCGTCGTGCCAGTCTGTTTCTGGTAGGCATCCTGAGCGTGGATGATGGTCAGGGGTAGGTGGTAGGCTGAAATCATGCCCTCTACGTCTGCCAGCGTTGCCCTTGTCACCACGCGGAATAGGTCGGTGGACAGTGAGGTGACGACTGGGCTGACTAGGCTCCATTCGATGAACGCGGCTTCAAGTTGCTCATGTATGGCCAACTGCTGAGGTGTCGCCGTGGGTACGCCGTTCTTGTCAGGCTGTGGCATGGCTAGGGAGAATCCGGTCGGAGCCTTCACGAGCAATAATAGGATGTCATTTGATAACATAGTTATTCCACTCCTGCGTAGTTAAGGCTTTGTTGTGTATGATTGTATTAAGCACGCTCCAAGGCAATGCGCCCACTGTGTTGGCGAAGAACTGCAAGAAGCCTGTATCGGCAAACGCGCCATCATAGGTCGCGTAGGCGCTCCATACCCATGCCATACCTGTTGATGCTATACGATAGCCAACACGGAAGTGTGAAATGCCCGTACCTGATAGCACGCCATCATCCCATTGTACGCCGTACTGTACTGCTTGGTTGCGGGGGTAGAGTGTGGTTTGTCCTACCGCAATATTATTAGAAGCGTCACCAGAGCCTACCGATGCTACCCAAAATTGTATGAGGAGGGTCCCCCACACTGAATTGACGGTACTTACAATAAGGTTATTAGTATTCCCATGCTGACTCAAATCGTGTTGTGGACTCCCACTGAAGAACAAGCTACCAGCAGCATGCGGAAATGCGT
>JALUXN010000305.1 GCA_027018975.1 Mariprofundaceae bacterium
ACACTTCTCCTCTCCATTCTATTGATGTCGCTTTCCGCCTGTTCGGGCGATATGCCCCAGCTCTTCTGGGACAACGATGCCGGAAAGAACGAGCCGGCCTATGCCAAGCAGCATCAGGACGGTAGCAAGGCGCAGAGACGTGCGCCGTTGGATGTACCACCGGAATTGCGCGCTGACTTGGAGCTGCCGGATGAGCAGGAGGTCGCCACCCAGAGTGACTCGAAACTGCTTCCCAAAGAGTACACCAAGGCCGTTGCCGGCAAGGCGGTTGCACTGGATGCACGCGCCTATCAGGCTGCGCCCGGTAAACTATTCTCCGCCACCATTGATGCCATGACTGCGCTCAATCTCCCTGTCGCCTCCATCGATTCGCGCAGCGGCATCATCACCACCGACTGGGTGCGCCATGGGCGGCATAACTCATCCATGCTCGGCAGCATGTTCGGTCAGAACAAAGTCACCCTCACCCGCCACCGCTTTCTGGTGCGCATCTTCCGCATGAAGAATGCCCAGGGTGTGATGGAGAGCCGCCTCGAAATCCGGGTGCTGATGCAGGCCTATATCTCGCGCCACTGGGTCAACAAAGCCAGCAAACGCAAGGTTTCACTGGAGCTCTTCGATGCCATCGAGGAGCAGCTGGCGCGTATGCAGAAAGAGGCGCCGCTGACAGCGGAACCAGCACCCATCGATGCGCCGGAGCAGGCACAGCCTGCGCCAACCGCCACCCCGCCAGCAGAACAAGCCCAACCCGTGCTACCTGTTGCCGATTAACATAGTGCACACCACCTACTCACAGACTAGGACAAACGCTTGAGCTCGACCCGCACCACCGCGCAATCCCCCCGAGCCGCAAGCGCACTACAGCTGGTTACCACCCTGCAACAGCGTTTTGTCCGTGGACTCGAAGCGTTGGCCGACACACAAAACAGCCCGCAATCTTTTCAGCCGGTGGAGTGGCTGCGTGATGAAGGTGTACATGGCGGCGGCATTCGCTACGAGACGGCCGATGGTGCCTTAATCGGGCGCGGCTCGGTCAATGTGTCGCAAGTCCATTACGATGATATGGCGGAGAAAAAACTCGGCTCGGCGACAGCGATTTCGACCATCATCCACCCGCTCAATCCACTGGCCGCATCGGTGCATATCCATATCAGCTGGACAGAGATGAAAAGCGGCAGCGGCTATTGGCGCATCATGGCCGATCTTAATCCTGCCAACGAGAACCCCGCGCAGAGGCAGCAATTCCTCGACGCCCTGCAGGCCGCCGCACCCGCGCAGTTCGCCGAGGCAACCGCACAGGGCGACCGCTACTTCTATATTCCGGCGTTACAACGCCACCGCGGTGTCGCCCACTTCTATCTCGAACAGTTTCACAGCGATGATCCGCAGGCCGATTTTACCCTCGCCGAACAGGTCGGCCAGAGCGCCATCGATACCTACATCGACCTCTTCCGCCAGACACTGGTCGCCGACCAGCCCATCACCGAAGCCGCCCGCACCGCCCAGCTCGCCTACCACACACTCTACTTTTTCCAGGTTTTAACACTCGATCGCGGCACCACCACCGGCCTGCTGGTGCACGACCAGAACGACATCGGCATCATGGGCTCGCTGCCCGCCCGCATCGACCGCGATCTGCTGCAATCCTGGCTGGCGCAGATGCAACCGCCGCAAGATCAACTCCTGCAAGCGCTGATCGACACGCTACCGGCCGCATCACCGGTCACCATCGACGAACCAATCAAAGCCAAACTCGCCGCCACCGTCCGCCGCCACTACGCCGACCACCCCGAAGCGATCCAGATGCAAGCCAGCGGCCACGTCACACCCAACACCGTGGAAAACCACAGCACGCCCTGCTGAAACAACAGTGTGCTGCTGCCATGAGCATGTTCAACGCCGCTAGCAGGCAAAACGTGGGATGCGCTGAACAGCGACTCAGCTCGCGTTGCAAACACCCAACTCTTGAGATTTACTCTGTGTAACTCTGTGCCCTCTGTGGTTTTACCCCAATAATAATCCTGCTTGCCAGTTAGGTAGCATTGCGTTATTCCGCACCCTCTTCACCGTTCATTCCCGCGCAGGCGGGAATCTATTGGCTGCAGGGGAGGTGGTGAGAAGCAGCAGGGAATGACTATCTTGTCAGTAGAAAATGCGGATGGGGTGGCGTTTGCATGGAGATGATTTGGTGCATGGATGGATTCCCACCTGCGCGGGATGACCGTTAAAGCGATTGCACTAGTAGTTTGTTTCGTTAATATATTTACAAATATATTGCAAAAATGTGTATTATTTTCATGCTGTTGCTTCAATATGGGTGTGTAGTAAATTAATGAAATGAACTACTAGTTCAGGCGGTTGATGCGTGGATGTAAAATGCGTAACGTTCCACGAATGATCAAAGTTAGATCGTTTACACATGTTCTGGATCGTGGCTGGTCGGTTGATCCGCTGCCGGCGATGGATGGCGACCATACGCTGCTATTGCTCTTCGGCGGTGCGGCCTATCGGCAGCATCCGGAGGTGCTGGAATCGCTGAGTCGGGCGTTTCCGCAGGCAGTGAAGATCGGCTGCTCCAGTGCCGGTGAGATTGACGGTGATACGATTCATGACGATTCGCTGGTGGTCACCGTGCTGCAGTTCTCCGAAACCACATTGCGACTGGCTACCACGCCGATCGATGCGACGCATTCGCAAGCGGCGGGTGAGGCGTTGGCGGCGCAGTTGTTGGATTCACAAGACGGTGCATTGCGCGCCGTCTTTTTGTTGAGCGATGGCTTGCAGGTCAACGGCACGGCGCTGGTGGCAGGGTTGAGCGAACAGCTGGGCGCAGATGTGATGGTCACCGGCGGCTTGGCGGGCGATGGCGACCGCTTTGCACAGAGCTGGATATGGTGTGGCGATAGCGTGGAGAGCGGCCGGGCGGTGGCGGTCGGGCTGTATGGCGATGCGTTGATCTGTGCGCACGGCTCCTATGGCGGCTGGCGGGCGTTCGGGCCGGAGCGGCGGATCACGCGCGCCCAAGGCAATGTGCTCTACACGCTGGATGATCAGCCGGCGCTTGATCTCTATCAACGTTATCTGGGTGAGTATGCGGCCGATCTGCCCGCTTCGGGGCTGCTCTTTCCGTTGGCGATTCGCAGCGAGCAGGGAGATGAGCAGGTGGTGCGCACCATTCTCGCTATCGATGAGGAGGCGCGCTCGATCACCTTTGCCGGCACCATGCCGGAGGGGGATTACGCCCAGCTGATGTCGGCCAGTTTTGATCAGCTGATCGACGGCGCCAACCGCGCGGCGCAGCAGCTGTTGACAACGATGCGGGCGAGTACGCAGGCGGGTGTGTTGATCGCCATCAGCTGTGTCGGGCGGCGACTGCTGCTCGGTGAACGCGCCGAGGAGGAGCTGGAGGCGGTGTTGGAAGCGATGCAGGAGACAACGCGAAAGACGCAACCGCTGGTCGGCTTCTACTCCTATGGTGAGATCTCGCCCGATATTCGCGAGGTGGGTTGTTCGTTGAAAAACCAGACCATGACACTGACCTGGTTGTCGGAGCGATAATGCATTCGATGTTGCGCAGACAGCTGAAGAAGGCCGGCTTCTCGGAGGGTGAGATCGCACGCGATGTGCGCCTGCAGAAGCTCTGTGCGCGCATGGAGAGCGCCTATGCCGAGTGGGATCGAGATCGTGAACTGCTGGAGCGCTCGCTGATGCTCGCATCCGATGAGATGCGTGAACTGTATGACACCTTGCGGGAGGAGGCCTCCGAGGCGAAGCGGTTGGCGGATGAGCGCAACAGCATGTTGTCGAAGGCGATGGATGGCGCCAATGAGTCCATTGTGATCACCGATCCGAAAGGGAAGATCGAGTATGTGAACAGCGCATTTACACGCATCACCGGATTTAGCGCCGCTGAGGCGCTGGGCGAGACGACCCACATGTTCGAGAGCGATGATGCGCCGCGTGAGGTGTATGCCAAACTGTGGCAGACAATTCTGGCCGGCCGCCCTTGGCATGGGTCGATCATCGGCCGGCGTAAGGATGGCTCCACCTATCCGTCAATGCTGTCGATCACACCGATTGTGGATGACGATGGAACAATCACCCACTTTGTCGGCATCCAGCAGGATATGAGCGATTACCGGGAGCTGGAGCTGCAGTTCCAGCAGGCGCAGAAGATGGAGGCAATCGGCACGCTGGTCGGCGGTATTGCCCACGATTTCAACAACATGCTTGCCGGCATTTCCGGGCAGATGTACATGGCTAAGAAGCGGCTGGAGAAGCAGCGGGTCACTGAAGCAATTGAGAAGATTGAAGCCGTTGAGACATTGACCCAGCGGGCGGCATCCATGATTGCGCAGCTGCTCGCTTTCGCCCGCAAAGGGGTGGTGCAGATGCATGTGCTCTCCATCACCTCGTTTGTGAAAGAGTCGCTGAAGCTGGCGATGGTCAGTGTGCCGGAGAACATCAAGGTGAACTACGACATCACCCACGACGACCTGATGATCACCGGCGATGTCACCCAACTGCAGCAGATTCTGATGAATCTACTCAACAATGCGCGTGATGCGTTGAAGGGAGCGGATGACCCGCGTATCGCACTGAAGCTGGAGGCGTATCAGCCCGATGCGGAGTTTCGTCTGCGCCATCCCGAGGTCGATGCAGCGGCGCATCTGAGCATCTCCGACAACGGTTGCGGGATTGCCGCCGCCGATCTGGAGCAGATTTTCGACCCCTTCTTCACCACCAAGGAGGTCGGTCAAGGTACGGGGCTCGGCCTGTCGATGGTCTATGGCGCCATGCAGAGTCATCATGGTGCGATTGAGGTGGAGAGCAAGCCGGGCGAGGGCACCACCTTCCATCTCTATTTTCCGCTGACCGAAACAATCGAGGAGTATCTTGAAGGGGGTGAGGCGCAGAGCGATAGACAAGCTGGCGGCACGATCCTGCTGGCCGACGACGAGGCGCTGGTGCGGCGTACAACCGCCGAGGTGCTGGAGTCGATGGGCTATCGGGTGATCACAGCGGTCGATGGTGTGGAGGCGGTGACGCGCTTTGTGGCGGCGCAGGATGCGATCGATCTGGTGATTCTCGATATGGTAATGCCCAACTGCGGCGGCTTTCAGGCGGCGCGGCAGATTCGCACACACCACGCCACCGTGCCGGTCATCTTTATCACCGGCTACGATAAGGCGCAGCTGCATGAGCAGGGCGTGGTACTGGAGAATAGTCAGATCTTGAGCAAGCCGGTCAATTTCGAGCGCCTGAACCGGATGATCCAGAAAGTCATCAGCTGATAGGCTGCACGAAGCCGTGCAGATTCAAGACTATACGGAGCGCAGCTGGCTGCGATGTAACGGCCGATCGTAATCATCGCGGAAGGCGTGGGTTTGCATCTGGCGATGCGCATCGTACCGGCCTGTCGGCTGCTGTGGTGACACAATCGGATGCATCGCGGAGAAACATGCACTGGCGAGCGAATCACAGTCCGTCACCCCTGCAGGTTCATGGGGAGAGAGAGGAGCATCGGCGCGGCGTGCCGCCAGCAACGAGAGGGTCTGCTCATGACGCTCTCTGCCCGCCATCATTCGCTGTTTCAAACGTGTGAAGAGATTCATATCCCGCTCCTTGCCAAAAGATTGCCGCCTTCGCGGCGTGGAGCGAAATGTATGAGCGCGGCAGCGCGCAGATGTGAGGATCATCACAATATTGAGCATGGCCGCCAATGACTACGCCCGACCCGTACTGATCAGCGGTGGCGTTGGCGGCGATCGGGCGGGTGTCGGCATAGCCTACAGGGGGTCAATTTTCC
>JALUXN010000306.1 GCA_027018975.1 Mariprofundaceae bacterium
TGCTGCTCGGCGCGTAGCAGCTCGCTGGTGTGGCGGAAGTTGGGGGCGAAGGTATAGACATGCGCCAACCCTTCGAGCACCAGCTGGCGGTTGATCCATTGGCCGTCATCCAGATAAACATGCGCCAACGTGCGGCCATATTGGTCACGCTTTTCACGGTCGAACTCGAGCCGAACCACCTTGTCGCTGATCAACGCCGCCAGCCGCCGCTTCGCCTCTGTGCCGTAAGGCTGGCCGGGTTCACTGTTGTGGGCGATTTCGGGGGTATTGATGCCAAGCAGACGGATTTTTTGACCGCTCGATGTGTGGAACGTATCGCCATCGACGATATAACCGACCCGCACCCAGTGCGATGTGCCGACCACCGACAGTGTGCCGGCCTGAGCCAACGTACTCCACAGCAGTGCGCAGAGCAGGCTGAGAATGAGCAGGCGACTACGCCGTAACAAGGCTTCCGACGAGATCGGCGTAGCGATCGATCTGTTGCGCGCTGAGATAGGCGTCCAGCTCTTGAAGCAGCGGTTTGCACATCAGCGGATCGTAAAAGAGACCGGTGCCCAGCCCGATCGCATCGGCGCCGACGATGGCGAACTCGATCGCATCCCTAGCCGAAGTGATGCCGCCCTGTCCCAGAATCGGAATATTGTGACGCGCGGCGACAGCGCGGGTCTGATGAATCTTCCACAGCGCCACCGGTTTGATGCAGGGACCGGAGAGGCCGCCGGAGATATTGGCGATCACCGGCTGGCGCGAATCGATATCGACCGCCATGCCGACCAGCGTATTGATCACCGACAGACCATCGCTGCCCGCCTCGATCACATAACGCGCCGTCTCGGCGATGTCAGCACTGTTGGGCGAGAGCTTGGTGATCAGCGGCTTGCTGGTCATCGGCCGCATCGCCTCGACCACCCGCGCCGCCATCTCGGGGTTGTTACCAAAATGGACGCCGCCCTCCTTCACATTCGGGCAGGAGATATTGATCTCAATGGCAGTGACCGGCGAATCATCAAAAATCCGCGCCACCTCGGCATACTCCTCGGGCGATGTGCCGTTGGCATTGGCCCAGAACTGCGTCTCATCATGCGGCAGTTTGGGCAGAATATGATCGACCACATAGCGCGCGCCGGGGTTCTGCAGACCGATCGCATTGAGCATACCCGATGGCGTCTCATACACGCGGTGCGGCGCATTACCCATGCGCGGTTCGAGCGTCGTCCCCTTGAGAATCACCGCGCCAATATCGCGATTATCCCACCCCTCAACGCGGGTGTACTCCTCGCCGAAACCGACACAGCCGGAGAGCAGCACCAGCGGCGTCTGCAGCTGCAGACCGGCAAAGTTGACGGCTAGATCGGCCATGATAGCGCCCACCGCATCAGCGTGGCAGACCGGTGGAACCCATCAGGTATTCATCCACCGCGCGGGCGCACTGCCGCCCCTCGCGGATCGCCCAGACAATCAGTGACTGACCGCGCCGCATATCGCCGGCGGTAAACACCTTATCGAGGCTGGTGGCGTAGTGCTGATCGTCGGCGGCGACATTGCCGCGCCCATCTTTGGCCACCTGCAACTCCTCAAGCATCCCTTCATGCACCGGATGAACAAAGCCCATCGCCAACGTCACCAGCTGCGCCGGCAGCTGGAACTCGGAGCCGGCAACCTCGTGCAGCTTCCACTGCCCATCCTCCTGCTGCCACTCCACGCGCACGCACTCGATCGCCTGCACATGGCCGTTGTCGTCGCCAATAAAGCGTTTGGTGGAGACCTGCCAATCGCGTTCGCACCCCTCCTCCTGCGAGGTGGAGGTGCGCAGTTTCATCGGCCAGTAGGGCCAGGTGATCAGCTTATCGGGATGATCCTCCGGGCGTGGCATGATCTCCAGCTGGGTCACCGATTTGGCACCGTGACGATTGGCTGTGCCGATGCAGTCGGAGCCGGTATCGCCGCCACCGATCACCACCACATCTTTACCCTCTGCCGACACAAACTCATCGTCAGGAATCGCATCGCCGAGCACCCGCTTGGTGTTCTTGGTCAAAAACTCCATAGCGAAGTGGATGCCATCCAGTTCGCGCCCCGGCACCGGCAGATCGCGCGGCGCTTCCGCACCGCCGCTGAGCACCACCGCATCGAACGCGTCGAGCAGCGACTTGGCCGGGATATCCTGGCCGATATGGCTGTTGACGCGGAACTCCACGCCCTCGGCAGCCATCTGCGCCATGCGGCGGTCGATCACCGATTTATCGAATTTGAAATTGGGGATACCGTAGCGCATCAAGCCGCCGATGCGGTCACTCTTCTCGAACAGCACCACATCGTGCCCCACCCGCGCCAGCTGCTGCGCACAGGCCATGCCGGCAGGGCCGGAGCCGACCACCGCCACCCGTTTGCCGGTTTTCTGCTCGGCAATCTGCGGCGTGATCCACCCCTCTTGCCATCCCTTCTCGACAATCGCCAGCTCGATATTTTTGATCGTCACCGCATCGCCGATCAGATTGAGCGTGCACGCCTCTTCACACGGTGCCGGACAGACACGGCCGGTAAATTCGGGGAAATTGTTGGTCGAATGGAGCACATCCAGCGCCTCGCGCCAGCGGTTTTTATAGACGTAATCGTTCCAGTCCGGGATGATGTTATTGATCGGGCAGCCGTTGTGGCAGAAGGGGATGCCGCAATCCATGCAACGCGCGCCCTGCGTGCTCAAATCCGCCGGCAACCGGGCGAACTCTTTGAAGTGGCGCACGCGCTCGGCAACCGGCGCATAATGGATATTCTCGCGATCAAACTCCTTGAATCCTGTCGGCTTACCCATGAGTGGACTCCTTCCCTGCTTGTTCATGCTGCACGGCTTGCAGCTCCGCCTCGCGCTCGGCCAGTGCGCGCTTGTAATCGACCGGCATCACCTTGACGAACTGCTGCACGCGCGTCTTCCAGTTGTTGAGAATCTCCCTGCCGCGCGCCGAATTGGTGTAGTGGACATGGCGGGCAATCAGGCCGAAGAGGATGCGCTGATCATTCTGATTCAGGCCATGCTTGATATCGACGCGACCATGCGTCTCCAGATCGCCGCCCTGATGATCCAGCTCCTCCAGCGCCATATCTTCGGAGAGTACCGGCTCCAGTTCCACCTGCGCCATGTTGCAGCGCTGCTCGAAGGTGCCGGATTCATCGAGCACATAGGCGACACCGCCGGACATGCCGGCTGCAAAGTTACGCCCGGTCTCGCCGAGAATCACCACCGTGCCACCGGTCATATATTCGCAGCCGTGATCACCCACACCCTCGACCACCGCAGCCGCGCCGGAGTTGCGCACCGCAAAGCGTTCGCCGGCGATACCGTTGAAATAGGCCTCGCCATCGACCGCGCCGAAGAGCACCGTGTTGCCCACGATACTGTTCTCCTCCGCCTTGATCGGCGTCTCCTCCGGCGGCCGAATGGTGATACGTCCGCCCGACAGCCCCTTGCCGACATAATCGTTGCCGACACCGACCAGATCGATCGTCACACCTCGCGCCAGCCACGCACCGAGCGACTGCCCCGCCGTACCACGCGCCTTGATGACAATGCAATCTTCCGGCAGTCCGGCATGGCCATAACGCTTGGCCACCTTGCCGGAGAGCATGGTGCCGAAGCTGCGATCGACGTTGCAGATCTCCGTCTCAATCACCACCGGTGTACGGTTCTCCAACGCCGGCTGCGCCTGCGCGATCAGTTTATTGTCGATCAATTGATCCAGCCCATGATCCTGCTGCGCACTGTGGTGCAGCGTACCCTCGGCCGCCTCGACCTTGTGGAAGATCGGAGACAGGTCGATGCCCTGCGACTTCCAGTGGCGCACCGCATCGTCCGCATCGAGCATCTCCACGCGCCCGATCATCTCATCGAAGGTGCGGAAGCCGAGTTCCGCCATGATCTCGCGCACCTCTTCAGCGACATACATGAAGTAGTTGACCACATCCTCCGGCTTGCCGACAAACTTCTTGCGCAGCTCCGGATCCTGCGTCGCCACACCGACCGGGCAAGTGTTGAGATGACACTTGCGCATCATAATGCACCCCTCAGCGACCAGTGCGATGGTGCCGAAGGCGACCTCATCCGCGCCCAGCAGCGCGGCAATCACCACATCGCGGCCGGTACGAATCTGGCCATCGGCCTGCAGACGGGTACGGCTGCGCAGACGATTGAGCAGCAGTGTCTGCTGCGTCTCCGCAAGCCCCACTTCCCACGCGCTGCCGGCATACTTGATTGAGGTGAGCGGACTGGCACCTGTGCCGCCATCGTGTCCGGCTATCACCACATGGTCGGCATGCGCCTTGACCACGCCGGCAGCCACCGTGCCAACACCGATCTCCGAGACCAGCTTCACCGAAATATCGGCATCGGTATTGGTGTTTTTGAGATCAAAAATCAGCTGCGCCAGATCCTCGATCGAATAGATATCATGATGCGGCGGCGGCGAGATCAGCCCCACACCCGGTGTCGAGTGGCGCACCCGACCGATGCGTTCATCCACCTTATGACCGGGCAGCTGACCACCCTCGCCCGGCTTGGCGCCCTGCGCCATCTTGATCTGGATCTGATCGGAGTTGGCCAGATACTCGGCGGTCACACCAAAACGGCCGGAGGCAACCTGTTTGATCGCTGAGCGCATCGAGTCGCCGTTGGGCAGCGGCTTAAAGCGCTCTACCTCTTCGCCGCCCTCGCCGGTGTTGGACTTGCCGCCCAGCCGGTTCATGGCAATCGCCAGTGTGCTGTGCGCCTCGTGCGAAATCGAGCCGAACGACATCGCGCCAGTGGCAAAACGCTTGACGATATTGGTCGCCGGCTCCACCTCGTCGAGCGGAATCGACTTGCCCGGCTTGAATTTGAACAGGCTGCGCAAGGTCACCAGCCGACCCTTCTGGTTGTTGATGTGATCGGCATACTCTTTATAGAGCTGATAGTTGTTGGTGCGGATGGCGTGCTGCAGCTTGGCGATGGTGTCGGGACCCAGCAGATGCTCCTCGCCGCGTACTCGCCACGCATACTCGCCGCCGACATCGAGCGCATGTTTGTGGATCTGCGAATTGCCATAAGCGAGCTGATGACGCATCGCCGACTCCTGCGCAATCTCAGCCAAGCCTGCGCCCTCAATCTGGGTGACCGTGCCGGTGAAGTATTGATCCACGAACTCAGAGGAGAGGCCGAACGCCTCGAAAATCTGCGCGCCGCAGTAGGATTGATAGGTGGAGATACCCATCTTGGACATCACCTTATAGAGCCCCTTGCCGATCGCCTTGATATAGCGCGGCTCGACCTCTTCGAGCGCCAGCTCCTCGGGGAAATAGCCGCAGCGATGCATATCGATCAACGTCTCGAAAGCGAGATAGGGATTGATCGCCTCGGCACCAAAGCCGGCCAAGGTGGCGAAGTGATGCACTTCACGCGCTGATCCCGTCTCCACGACTAGGCCGGTCTCGACACGCAAGCCGGCACGGATCAGGTGCTGATGCACCGCCGAAGTCGCCAGCAGCGCCGGAATCGGGATCTGTGTCTCGCTAATATCGCGATCGGAGAGGATGACGATATTGTAGTGCTCGCGCACCGCCTGCTCGGCTGCCGCGCAGAGCGATTCGATGGCCGACTCCATACCCGCCGCGCCCTCTGTCGCATCGTAGCAAATCGAGAGCGTTTTGCAGCGGAAGGCGT
>JALUXN010000307.1 GCA_027018975.1 Mariprofundaceae bacterium
CGGAGCAGATTCTCCAACAGAATCTTCATCGCATAGGGGAGATGCGAGACATCGCCGGCCTTGTGCAGGTTGTAGTAGGTAAATGTGTTGTCACCGACCGTCAGAGTGTCGCGTGCGCCGAAACTGTTGCTCAAGATGGGACTCCTGTAGGGGAAATTGGCCGCGCAAGCTAGTCCGCATGGGGGGTGAATTCTAGTTGGATATGCGCGGCGTGCTCGTCACGGGTTGTGTTGCTCATTTTGTTCGGGCGCGGTTTCGTTGGCTATAGCGGCCTTGTCAGGGGAGGTGTGGTCGGAAGTGGGCTTTCCGGTGATGGCGCGGCGGATCTTGCGGAACATGCTTTGAATCGCTCGCCACAGTTTGGGCAGTAGCCAGATCATCAGTACGATGAAGAGCAGCATCAGCAGTAGAAAGAGTTGCGGATGGTGCAGGGAAGTCCAGATGGCAGCGATGACGGCGACATCTTCGCTGATCGACGCCAGCCAGTTGGAGAAGGGCTCCGGTGATGTGTTGATCAACGCCCGCGAACCGCTCTTGGCGGCATGGGTGGTGGCAGCCAGTCCTGCGCCCATGATACCGGCGGCGACCGCCACAGCCGGCGTGACATCACCCACCGCGGAGGCCGCCATAATGGCGCCGGCCGGAATGCGGACAAAGGTGTGCAGTAGATCCCAACTGGAGTCGAACCCCGGCACTTTATCGGCGAAGAACTCGATGGCGTACATGGTGCCGGCCGCAAAGAGCACCAGCGGATCCTGCAGTACCATCAGTCCCGGCGGCAGATCGATGTTGCCGGAAGCCCCCAACAGCCCCAGTGTGAGGATCGCCGCATAGAGGTTGATGCCGCTCGCCCATGCCGCGCCCATGCTCATGGCCAGTGCGGCGGCGATTTGATCGAGTGAATCCATGTGCGTCTCCTTGATGCTCTGGAAAGGTGAGTTGGCGAGCATAGCGGTTTTGGCACGGCATGATAATAGGTATCGTGCGGCTGCGCGCAGTGCGTCGGCAACAATCGCTGCTTGCATTGGTTGATAAGCTGCCTATAGTGCGCCGCCACCTGCCGATGTGATCGGTGGGAACATACCTTGCTCCGGACGCGCCAAATGGTTCCGGGGCGTACTGAACGTACACCTAGAGGAGCGCCGTTTGTACTACGAAACTATCTTTATCGTGAATCCTGACATCTCTCAGGAGAACACTGAAATCTTGACCAACGATCTGGTCAGCAAAGTCGAAAAGGCCGGTGGCCGCATTGTTAAGCGTGAAAATTGGGGATCCCGTCCGTTGGCTTATACCATTGCCAACCGGAAGCGCGGTACTTATGTGCTGCTGGTGACCGATGGCGGCGTTGAAGCGTTGAATGCGCTGGAGCGCGCCATCACCTTGGAAGAGCGCATTATCCGTTCGCTGACTACCCGTCTGACCGAGTTGAGCGACAAACCATCACCATTGATGCGCCGCGCGCAGGCTGCAGCTAAGCGTGAAGCAGAGGCGGCCGAAGCCGCTGAACAGGCAGAGGCGGCAGCCGAGGCTGCACAACCGGCCGACGATGCCGCCAGCCAGGCAGCTGATGGAGCCGAAGCCAGCGCCTGAGGTCAATCGCGCCCGGGTTTCGGGGCGGTTGTGCAAGTTGCGTGAGCGTTGGACACCCGATGGTTCACGCGCCTTGATTGCCGAGCTGGTGACCCATCGCCCGAAGTTGGGGCCGGTGCGTGCCGCAGTGCAGGATGAGCAGCCGATGCCATTGCGTGCCAGCGGCTCGATCTGCACCACGCTGTTGCAGTATGCCGATCAGCGTGTGGTGGTGGAAGGTTGTCTGCGCCGCCGTTTCTATAGCAGAGATGGCGAGCCCTGTTGGGGGCAGGTGGAGATCTGGGTCGATCGTTGCGAGTTGGCAGAATAAGCCGCTGCGTGACGAGAAACCGATGAGCGCGATCACATCCCATCATGGTGAGATTGCATGAACTGTTTGAGATTTGTTTGTTGAGACTGTTAGGAGTAAACGATGAGTGAAGAAGTAAAAAAAGCAGCACCCGCACAGAGCGGCACACAGAATGAGCGTCCGCAGCGTTCACAGGGTGATCGTCCACAGCGTCCGCAGCGCGGTGGTGGCCGTTTCCAGCGTCGTCGCAAGTTCTGCAAGTTCTGCGCCGATACGAGTCTGGTAATCGATCATAAAGACCCTGATCTGTTGCGCGGGTTTATCACCGAGCGTTACAAGATTTTGCCGTCCCGCGTGACCGGTACTTGTGCCAAGCATCAGCGTTTTTTGACCACGGCGATCAAGCGCGCCCGTGTCCTGTCGCTGTTGGCATTCACCCCGCTGCATCACGATTGATTTTCGACTGCTCATTGGTGCGCAAGGCGTAGGCGGACGCGATGGCCGATGAGCGACATGCATCCGAACAGCAGCTGCCGGCACTGGCCGCTTTTGTTCTGACCCATCGGCTGCCGTGTGCAGCGCTGTTGTTGACGATGCTGGTGGCGGCGGTCTGGGTGCCGGTCGGTTTGCAGGGGCTGCCGCAGTTTCTGCTGCTGATCGCCTCACTGCTGGCGGTTACCATGCATATGATGACGCCGGCGGTGGTGGCTGTTGTCGCCTTCGGTGGCGGGCTGCTGTTCGCTGGCCAAGTATCGGCACTGATGGCATTGGGCGTGGTGCTGATCGCCGGATTCTCGTGGTTGGCGGGACTGGCGGTGTTTGTGCTCTACGGTCTGTTGCCGATGCTCGCGGCGATGCTGATGTCCGGCCGCGATGGTATGCGGCGCAGTGCAGAGTGGCTGGCGCTGCTGGTGGCGTTGGTGTCGGTGGTCGGTTTGTGGCTGGCTGCCGTCAACCACGGCCTCGGTATCGAGGCGTTGGTCAAGCAGTGGTTGCGGCCGCTGTTTGATGCGATTCGGGTGGAGATGCCCGCATCGGAGGCGGAGGCGGCGATCATGCTGGAGCAGATGCGCGGCATGATGGCGGCGATTTTCCCCGGCCTGTTGATGGTCGGGCTCTGGTTCGCCTGGTGGAGCAATGTGGTGCTCGCGCGCAGCATTGCTGTACGTTACAGTTTTTATCGGGGTGATACGGGTGATTTCCTGACGCTCCGATTTGAAAAACCGGTGGCCTATATTTTTGTCGGGCTGCTGGTGTTGGCAAATATAGCGACAGCGGACATTCACTATCTGGCAGTCAATCTGCTGATTCTGGTGGCCGGACTGTTGGCGGTACAGGGTGTGGCGGTGTCACACAGCTGGTTGAAGGCGAAGGGGATGCTGCTTTCGATTGTGCTGATGTACTTTTTACTGGTTGTCTGGTCGATGATGGTGGTGCCATTCATTATTATCGGCCTGATGGATATTTGGTTTGATTATCGTCGGAATATTCCGGCGGCTGGAGGATAACATGCAATTAATTCTTTTAGAGCGCGTTGAAGGGCTTGGCAATGTGGGCGACGAAGTCACGGTGCGTCCCGGTTATGGTCGCAACTATCTGCTGCCACAGGGCAAAGCAGCTGTCGCGGATGCCGGCAATCGCAAGATCTTCGAGCGCCGCCGTGCGCTGCTTGAGCAGAAGCAGCAGGAGGTGCTTAACAGCGCCAAGGCTGAGGCTGAGAAACTCGAAGGCCAGAGCCTGGAAGTGATCCGTGCCACATCCGATGGCAAGCATCTCTACGGTTCTGTAGGCGCGCATGAGCTCAGCGAGCTGCTCGGCGAGAACGGCTTCAGCGTCGAGCGCCGTAATATCCTGCTCGATGAGCCGATCAAGATGGTGGGCGAGCACAGCTTCCGCGTGCGTCTGCACCCCGATGTGACTGCCGAGCTCTCCATCAAAGTCACCTCCGAGCAGCACTAACCCCGAACCTTGCCGCAAGCGATCCCCCTGCGCACCGATTCGCTCCGTGAGCGAGTCCCGCCGCACGCGCTTGATGCCGAGCGGGCGGTGCTCGGGGGGATTATGCTCAATGTCGAGTCGCTCGAACGGCTGGAAGGGACGCTGCTGCCGGAGCATTTTTATGTCGCCGCGCATGAGCGCATCTTCTATGTCATTCAGGAGCTGACCGCCAAGGGGCAGCCTGTTGATGCGCTGACCATCAAGGATCAGCTGGAGCGGCGCGGTGAACTGGCTGACATCGGCGGCGAGGCCTATCTCGCTGAATTGGTCGGTTCGGTGCCGACCTCCACCAACGTCAAATATTACGCCGATATTGTCCGTGAACGGGCGGTATTGCGCGATCTGCTATCGGTCTGCAACGAGGTCTCCCGCGAGGTGTATGAGGAGGTCGATCGCGATGTGAACGAGCATCTCGATCTGGCCGAGAAGAATATCCTCTCCATTGCGGAAAACTTTAACCGCTCCCGCCCCTCATTCAGTAAAATGTCCGACCTGATGCTCGAGAGTTATAAAGAGCTCGAGGATCGCTACGCCCAGCAGAAGCTGGTGACCGGTATCCCGACCGGCTTTGACGATCTCGATAAGATGACCGCCGGCATGCAGCGCGGCGATCTGGTCATTGTCGCCGGCCGTCCGAGCATGGGTAAGACCGCCTTCTCCATGAATCTGGCGCAGAATGCGTCGTTGCGCTCCGAGGAGAGCGGGGTGGTGGCGGTTTTCTCGCTGGAGATGTCTTCGCAACAGATTGCCATGCGTATGCTCGCCTGTGAGGCACGGGTGGATATGCAGCATCTGCGCACCGGCCGCTTCTCGGCCGAAGATTGGCGCAAGCTGGCGGCAGCCAGTGGTTCGCTGGCCGAATCCTCCATCTATATCGACGATACGCCGGCGATTTCGGTGCTCGAACTGCGCTCCAAGTGCCGCAAACTCAAGCGCGAGGCGAAGGGGCTCGATCTGGTGCTGATCGACTATATCCAATTGATGTCCGGCCGCGCCAACGCCGATAATCGCGCCCAAGAGGTCTCGGAGATCTCACGTTCGCTGAAGGGGCTGGCCAAGGAGCTGGATGTGCCGGTGATTGCGCTCTCCCAGCTCAACCGCTCACTGGAGCAGCGCGCCGACAAGCGGCCGGTGATGTCCGACCTGCGTGAGTCGGGTGCGATCGAGCAGGATGCCGATGTGATCATGTTCATCTACCGCGATGAGGTCTATAACAAAAAGCCGGACAATGAGGGGCTGGCGGAGATCATCGTCGCCAAGCAGCGAAACGGCCCGATCGGCGACGTGAAGCTGACCTTTGTGCACAAATACACCCGTTTCGAAAACCATATTTCCGCCGGATTTGATGACTGATATCGGATTGTTGCTGCGTCGTTGTTGTGAGGCTGTAAAGAAAAAGGATTCGTAACGCGACTAGCGGGCAAACCGTGGGCGATCTGAACAGTTACAAGGATGCAAGTCGTAACCCCTTGATATTTATGGAGCCGATGTCCGGAACCGAACAGGGGACCTTCTCGTTACGAGTAGATTGATTGGTGAAATAATGCCTGATCAAAACATCCGATATCGCCAAAATCGAGATCAATCGCTGCGCCAAAATCACTGCAAACAGCGTTTACGCCCGATTTTGGCCGACGAATGGCGTTGACTGAGACCTCATGTCGGATTTGGGGGGCTCAACGGTGAATTGATTTACCTCATTG
>JALUXN010000308.1 GCA_027018975.1 Mariprofundaceae bacterium
CATATCCTGCCGCAGGCGAAGAAAATCACGCTGGCGTATCGTCTGAACGGCCAGCTGATTGAAGAGAACTCGTTGGAGTTTGGTATCCGCAAACAGATCGCTGCGCGCATCAAGATCCTCTGTGGCATGGATATCGCCGAGCAGCGCCTGCCGCAGGATGGGCGCCTGTTGCTGCGTGAGGGTAAGAAAAAGTACGAGTTCCGTGTCTCCTGTATTCCTAACGCCTTTGGCGAATCGTTTGTGTTGCGTGTGTTGAACAAGGATGCGGCCGTTGATCTCGATAAGATCGGTCTGCGGCCGGATGATATGCAGACGCTTTCGGTGATGGCGCGCAAGCCCTACGGACTGATTTTGGTCACCGGTCCGACCGGTTCGGGTAAATCGACCACCCTGTTTGCCGTGCTGCAGTCGATTTCGCATCTGCCGGCGCATATTCTCACCATTGAAGATCCGGTGGAGTCGGAGATCCCCGGCGCCAACCAGATCCAGGTCAACCAGAAGATCGGCATGACCTTCGCGCGGGTGCTACGCAACGTGCTGCGTCACGACCCTGATGTGATCATGATCGGTGAGATGCGCGATCCGGAGACGGCGGAGATCGGTGTCGAGGCGGCGCTGACCGGCCATTTGATGTTCTCCACCCTGCATACCAACTCGGCGGTAGATACGATCATCCGTCTGAATGATCTTGGTATCCCCAATTATCTGCTTGCACCCTCGCTACTCGGGGTGATCAGCCAGAATTTGCTCAAGACCCTCTGCAAGGAGTGTCGCGCCGAATTGGATGCTGGTGATACAGCATTTCAGGTGGTCGAGGATCTCGGTTTTGACCGGCCGGAGAAGCTCTATCGCGCCGTGGGTTGTGATCAATGCAATCAGACTGGTTACGCCGGGCGGGTGATGAGTTACGAGTTCTTGGTGGTCGATGAGAAGGTGCGCCAGGCGATTCATGACGGCAAAACAGGGCAGGATCTGCAGCAGGTCGCCGTGGCCAGTGGCATGCGGCCGAAGGCGGAGTCAGCGTTGCAGATGGCGGCCGATGGTGTGATCGACTACAACGATTTCATCTATTCGGTGATGTAACCGGCCGATGCAGGGTGACGCGGCATATCCGCTCTTTCGACTGATCAACGATGCCCACACGCCGCTCGGCGACCTGTTCTTCGGCGTGGTCAGTGGCTTGGGTGACGGGCTGGTGGTGGCGCTGCTCTGCGCGCTGCTGATGCTCTTCAAGCTGCGCGCCGGCATGGCGGCGATGGTCGCATTTATTCTCTCCGGCCTGCTGGCGCAGCTGCTCAAGCGGCTGTTTGATCTGCCGCGTCCGCCGGCGCTGCTCGATCATGTCCATCTGCTTGGCAAGGCGCTCCATTCGCACAGCTTCCCCTCCGGCCACGCCACCTCCGATGGGGTGATGGTGCTGCTCGCCTTTTTGGTTGGCTCCACACGCGACTGGCGCAGCTGGGCGGTGGCGCTGCTCTTTTTGATGGCGGCGATCGGTCGCATCTATGGCGGCGTTCACTTTCCGCGCGATGTGGCGGCCGGTCTGCTGATCGGTGTGGCGACGATGTGGGGCTGCTGGCGTTGGTCGGCGCGCTGGCCAGTGGATGGGTGGCTGGCAACGGCGTGGAGCTGGAAAATCCCCGGCCTGATTGTGGCGATCCTAGCGGCGGTGCTCGGTTTGGGCTATCACATGCAGCCGACGACGGCGCAACCGTTGGCGCTATTTCTGCCGGTGGCGGCGTTGATTATCTTGCTGCAGGTCTGGAAGGCGAAGGTCGGGCAGAATGGGTGATACCGCGGTTCATTTCGAGTTGCTGGAGCAGCCGGATCGGGTCGAGGGAATTGCCCGCCTGCTGCTGCGCCGCGCACGGTTGACGCCGCCATTGCTGGTGCTCTGCCCGGATGATGGCTTTGCGGCGCAACTCGATGAGCGGTTGTGGACGATTCACCCCGAGTCATTCCTAGCGCATGCGGTGGCAGGGGCGGATCGCGCGGCCAACAGCCGGCAGCCGATTCTGTTGGCGACATCGATTGTGCGCGACAACAACGCGACGGTGTTGATGAATGGCGGGCTGGAGGTGCCGCCGGATATCTCCGGCTTCGATCATATCGTCGATTTTGTTGATGACTGGGATGCGCGGCTGAAGCAGGCGGCGCGCGAGCGTTTTCGCACCTATCGGCAGATGGGTATCGAGCCGACCTATCTGGGGCGCAAGGCGTGAGCGTCGAGAGCAGCGACGAACGGCGCAATTTCTACCGCCATCCGAGCAGCGCGCCGATTCAGATCTTCCCGCAGCAGGCGCAGCTGGAGGCGCCGATGAGTGACATTAGCGAGGGTGGGTTGTCATTTCAGAGCAATGTCTGTCTGCCGGAGGGGAATGTGTTGAAGGTGCGTATTCCGCATGTGCAGCCGCCATTTGAAGCGCCCTGCGTGGTGCGTTGGCAGCGCATGCTCGATGATGACAACCATTTTGAGATCGGCGTGATGTTTCTCGACGAGCAGGCGGCGTTCCGGGTGAAGATGGTCGAGCAGGTTTGCCATATCCTTCAATATCAGCAGCAACAGCGTGAAACCGGCCGCGAGCTGGATTTTGAGGCGGCGGCTGCGGAGTGGATCAGCCGCTACGCTGCCGAGTTTGCAGCGCAGGGTGATCTGCATTGAGTGACCATTTTACGTATGAAACCTTCGCCTTCCTCTCCGAGCTGGCGGAGCACAACAACCGCGACTGGTTCAATCAACATAAAGATCGCTATGAGGCGGTGGTGCGCGAACCGGCGCTGGCGTTGATCCGTGCGGTTGGCGAACAGCTTCCCGACTTCGCCCCCGCGTTTCGTGCCGATGCGCGCAAGCTGGGTGGCTCGTTGATGCGCATCTATCGCGACACCCGTTTCGGCAAGGATAAATCGCCCTATAAAACCAATATCGGCATCCAGTTTCGCCATGAGGCGGGCAAGGATGTGCATGCGCCCGGCTTCTACATCCATATCAGCGGCGGGGAGTGTTTTGTCGGCGTGGGGATCTGGCATCCGCCATCGGATGCGCTGTTGAAGGTCCGCACCGCCATCGTCGAGCGGCCGGCGCAGTGGTTGGCGGCGCGTGACGATGCCGAGTTTTCGCGCTGGTACCGGTTGAGCGGCGAGTCACTGAAAACCGCGCCGCGCGGCTTTGATCGCAATCATGCGCTGATCGACGACCTCAAACGCAAAGATTTCATCGCCGTGAGTGATCTCGCACCCGAGCTGATCGAGCAGCCCGATTTCGCCGACATCGCCTGCGACTATTTCCGCGCCGGCGTGCCGATGATGCGTTTCCTCTGCGCCGCCCTGCGGCTGAGGTTCTGATGTTGAACAGGCAGGCTCGCCCAAGAAAAAACGGTCAATCCCGAGGTTTTTATCAGTACTGGCTTCCCGGTAGAGGTGCTCGGGGATGAACTCATGAACCAACTGGAACTAATCAGATCGCGTTGCTACGCCGTTTGCGATGGCTGTTGCCAGATGACTCTGCGGCCATCGATCTGAAAGCGTGCTTCCACCAGTCGTTTGAGGGTGGCCGGATAGATGCGGTGTTCCTCTTGCTGGATGCGTGCGTGCAGGCTCTCCACGCTGTCATCGTCGTGCACCGGCACCACCGCCTGCGCCAGAATCGGTCCGCCATCGAGCACTTCATCGACTAAGTGAACTGTGCAGCCGGAGACTTTGACTCCGTAACGGAGTGCATCTTCGATGGCGTGCGCGCCGGTGAAGGCGGGTAGGATGGAGGGGTGGATGTTAATGATGCGGCCGGGGAAGCGGCGCACGAAGGGTGCGGACAAGATGCGCATGTAGCCGGCCAGTACAATCCACTGGATGGCGTGTTGGTCGATCAGTTCAGCGCAGTGGGCATCGTACTGCTCGCGGCTCGGGAAGGCTTTGGGATCGACGTGGATAACATGGGCGACGCCACACTGCCGAGCGATGGTCAATGCCGCTGCATCGGCTCTGTCGGAGATGACCAGTCGCACATCCACCGGGCAGTCGCCGGCCTGCACGGCATCGAGGATGACCTGCAGATTACTGCCGCGGCCGGATGCGAAGATGGCGATGGATGAACGGTTCATGATGGCGCGCCTCCCTGAGCGGCCGCAACGATACGTCAAACGCGTCGCGGTTGCATCTGTCGACGGGGTAATCTACGCAGTAATGGATCCCCGATAGAGGCACTCGGGGATGACGTTATATGTATTTCTAAAGGAATGCGTAACTCTTGAGTAACAAAATGGTGAGGCTACCATTTTGTTACAGGCAAACCGTGGGATGAGCTGAACAGTTGCAGGAATGCGAACAATTTCTCTGCGATTGCCTAGGTTTTTATGGTGCGATTATGCGCTGCGCTGTACGCGGCGAATCAGGGCCTGTCGGGAGAGGATGCGGTCGATAAAGAGGATGCCGTTGAGGTGGTCGATCTCGTGCTGGATCACGCGCGCCTCGAAGTGGCGGCTGTGGATTTCATGCGCTTCACCGTGCTGATCCTGAAAGTGGACACAGATGCGCTTGGCGCGCGGCACGGTGGCGACCCAGTCCGGCACCGACAGACACCCTTCGCGACCGAGCCCTTCGCCCTGTGCGTCGCGGATTTCGGGATTGATCATGACCAGTAGACCGTGATTGTGGCAGGGGCGCTGGCTGCGCCGGCAGTCGATGACGACGATGCGCCTGCTGATGCCCAGTTGCGGCGCGGCAATGCCGACTCCGCCGGGGCCGGCGAGCATGGCGCGTTGCAGCTGCGCGATCTGTGTTGTCAACGCGTCATCAAAGCGGGTGACGGCGGCAGCCTGCTGGCGCAGCAGCGGGTGCGGATGGGTTAAGATGGTGGGTTGCAAGCGATGGGCTTAGATGATTGCATCATCCAGTTGGTGGAGTTCGATATCGACATCGATGCGTTGTGCGGTCTCCTGTAGTTGCGTGCGCATCGCCTCCGCTTGATCGCCGGCGACAACCTCCAGCACCATCATATAGATGTCGCCATGATCGCTGTGGCGCGCTTGTGTGGAGAGATCGACAATGGAGACATTCAGCTGTGTCAGTGTGGCACTGACGGCGTGGACAATGCCGATCTGATCGGCACCGTGGACGGTGATGATGTGGTCGGGATCGGGGGCGCAGCGTGTGGCGTCCTGTTCGTCGATGATTTGCGATTGCACATGCAGGCCGGTGCGTCGCTCCAGTTCGGCCATGGCAGCCTTCAGGTCGCTGAGGTGTTGATCGGCTGCCAGTGAGATGATCATCATCATGGTGAAGCGACCGCGCAGCGCAGTCATGGAGGAGTCTGCGATATTGGCTTTGAGGTCGAGCAGTGCCTCGGCGACATCGCAGACAATGCCGGCACGATCGTGGCCGGAGATGGTGAGTAGAATGTGGGTCATATGGCCTCCTGTGGCGGCTGTAGGATGGGGTGTTAGACAGAGAAGGATTGCCCGCAGCCGCAAGCACCCTTCTGATTGGGGTTGTGGTAGATGAATCCAGAGGAGAGTAGATCTTGCTGGAAATCGATG
>JALUXN010000309.1 GCA_027018975.1 Mariprofundaceae bacterium
GAGCTGGCGACCGATCGGGATATGGAGGCGATTGGTAGCGTGAGCGGATTTGTCGGCCCGATGGGTTTGTCGGCGCGCGTGCTGCTCGATGAGACGTTGCGCGAGGCGAGCGGTTTGGTGGTCGGCGCCAATCTGCGTGATCAACATATCCGGGGCGTGGATATTGCCCGCGATCTGGACGCTGCGGAGTTTGCCGATCTGCGCGAGACGCGCGCCGGTGATCGTTGTGCGGCATGCGGTGGCGAGATTGCGCTGTCGCGCGGCATCGAGGTCGGTCAGGTCTTTGCGCTGGGCAAGCGATATACCGAGCCGATGAACGTGCTCTTTCAGGATCAGCAGGGCAAACGGGCGGTGGCGACAATGGGCTGCTACGGCATCGGCATTTCGCGGCTGATGGCGGCGATTGTTGAGCAGTGTAATGACGATAGCGGCATCTGCTGGCCGCTCGGTGTGGCGCCATTTCAGGCGGTGTTGATCACCATGGGTAGATCCGAGGCGGTGACGCAGGCCTCCGAAACACTCTATCGCGCACTGCAGGAGGCCGGCGTGGAGGTGCTCTGGGATGAGCGCAAGGAGCGCCCGGGCGTGAAGTTCAAGGATGCGGAGTTGATCGGCATCCCGCTGCAGCTGGTGATCGGCGAACGCACGCTGGAACAGGGGCAGGTCGAGATGGGCTGGCGCGGTGAGGCGCGGCAAGCGGTGGCGATCGATGCGGCGGTGCGCAGCGTGGTTGATGCAATTGCTGGGCGGAGCTGAGCGCTGAACGCCAGCGAACTGCGCGAACGGCTCAAGGGCACATCGCCCAAGGCGATTCTGGCGGGCGTGATGGTGGTCGGCTTTCTGGCCACCATGCCGGCATGGATGCACAGCAGCGATGAAGACCGCCAACATCTGGAGCATACGGCGGTCAAGCAGATGGTGGAGAAGAATGTCGGCCTGCTCGATATTCGTCCGGAGGAGAAGGCGCAGCTGCGCAAGATGCTGGAGCCGGTGACGCCAGCCAAAAAAGAGACCGATTTCGAGCAGCTGGTCTGGGTGAAGGATATTATCCACACCATCACGCCGTGGGTGCCCGACCGGCGCGAGGCCGAGACCATCGCCGCACGCGTCTATGCCAACGCCAAGCGCTTCAATCTCTCGCCCGAGCTGGTGCTCGGCGTCATCGCGGTGGAGTCGCGCTTCGACCACTTCGCGGTGAGCAATGTCGGCGCCATCGGCCTGATGCAGGTGATGCCGTTCTGGAAGAAGGAGCTGGGGCACGCCGACGACAACCTGCTCAATATCGACACCAATATCCGCTACGGCTGCGCCATCCTGCGCCACTATCTCGACCGCTACAAACGCCTCGACCGCGCACTGGCCGCCTACAACGGCTCCCTCGGCCACCGCCGCTATCCCGACAAAATCTTTGCCGCGATGAAGCAGTTCAAAGCTGTCAACAGCGGCGCATAATTGTCTCACATCTGAGCCTACGCTATGGAACGCTTCAGACTGCGAGGTGCCATCATCTGCGGGCGGCGATAGGCTGCGCGGCATGGGTGACTTCTCCATGCGCGGGCTATCGTCCGCTATCCGCCATATTCCGCCGCGCCACTATCCGTGGTATCTGCTGGCGATCTGGGTGTTCTTTTACCTCGCATCGTTGGGGCTGGCGCCGCTGTTTGATTATGATGAGACGATCTATGCGCAGACTGCCGCCGACATGATGCATCTGGGTGAATGGATCGTGCCGACAGCCAATGGGCAGCAGTTTTTCGAGAAGCCGCCATTTACCTACTACATGATGGATCTCTGCTTTTCGCTATTTGGCGAAAATGCCTTCGCCGCGAGACTCCCCTCGGCGCTGTTCACGCTGTTGACGGCGCTGCTGCTCTTCCGGTTCGGGCGCGCGATTCACTCGGCGCAATTCGGTATGGCAGCGGCGCTGGTCTATCTCTCCATGTTCGAGGTCGGGCTGTTGGGACATGCGGCGATACTCGACGGGGTGCTCAACTTCTTCATTGCCGCATCTCTGCTCTACTACTTCCGCTGGCTGCACAGCGACCAGCAGCGTCATGCCCTGATGGCGGCGACGATGATGGGCTTAGCAGTGAGCATCAAAGGGCCGGTGGGCGCGGTTGTGCCGCTGTTGGTGATCGGTGTGGAACGCATGTTGGCGGGCGAGTTTGTGGCGCTACTGCGGCGCATACCGTGGGGGCGGGCGCTGCTGCTCTTTCTGATCACGGCGACGCCGTGGTATGTGATGATCTGGCTACGTAACGGCAGCGAATTTCTCTATGAATTTATCATGGTACACAACATCGGCCGCGCCCTGCACCCGATGCAGGGGCATGGCGGCGCCTGGCACTACTATCTGGTGGTGTTTGCGCTGTCGGTGCTGCCGTGGCTTGCATGGATGCCGGCGCTGTTGCGCGCGTGGCAGCGGCGGGCGGACGCGCTGTTGCCGCAGCTGATCCGCCTCGTGCTCATCTGGGTGGCGCTGGTCATCGTGCTGTTCAGCTTTGCCCAGACCAAGCTGCCGCACTACATCTCCTGCATCTATCCCGGCGTAGCACTGGGCATTGCGGCGCTCTGGTGGATGAAGCCGCCGGTGTTATTGAACAGTTTCACCTGGCTGAGCCGCGCCACGGTGGGGCTGTTGCTCCCTGTCGCCCTGCTGCTGTTATGCCTGCCGCTGCTCTACGGCTCGCTGAAAACATGGGTGCATCATCCGCGTGCGGTCGCTGTTCTGGCGCAGGATGTGACGCCGGGGTGGCCGATTGCACTGGCCGGCGCGTTGCTGCTGGCGGCATTGATCCTGCTCTGGCGACAGCATCGGCAACCGCGATTGCACCACTTTATCGCGCTCGGCCTATTGCTGCAGAGCTGCCTGCTGGTGCCTGTCGGCATCTTCGCCGGTCAACTGGCGCAGGGGCCGCAGAGCCGGATCGCCGAGGTGATCCGCACCCTGCCGCCGACGCTGCCGATCTACAGTTACAGCCTCAATTTCCCCTCCATCTCTTTCCGCTCCGGCCGCGCCTATCGCGCCATCAACCATACCGAAGCGGCGCAGCTGTTGGCGCATGCAGCGCGCCCGTATGCCGTTGTGCTGCGCAGCGAGTCGCGCGCCCAGCTGCCGTGGCTGGCGGCGCGGCAGCCGGTGGTGGATCAGGGCGGGTTTCTGTTCTATGTGGTGCAGCCATGAAGCTCTCGGTCATCATCCCCGCCTTTAACGAATCGGCACGCCTGCCGCGCACACTGATCGATGCGCACGCCTGGCTGAGCCAGAAGCTGACTGACGATTTCGAGATCATTGTGGTCGATGATGGCAGTAGCGATGAGACGTGCGAGCGCGTGCGGCAGTTGATGGATGAGATGCCGGAGCTGCAGTTGATTGCGCAGCCGGAGAATCGCGGCAAGGGCGCGGCGGTGCGGTGCGGCATGTTGGCGGCAGATGGTGAGATTCGGCTCTTTATGGATGCCGATCACTCTACCCATATCCGCGAGGTGAAACGCGTCTTTGCCGCGATGGATGCGCATCCGGATTGCGATGTGGTAATCGCCTCGCGGCAGCATCCGGAGTCGGATATCAGCGAGCATCAATCGTGGCTGCGCGAACATATGGGCAAAGGGTTCAATCGCCTCATGAAGCTGGCGACAGGGATTCAGATGGCGGACACCCAGTGCGGCTTCAAGGCGCTGACAGCGCGCGCAGCCGAGCAGATCTTCGCCGTGCAGCAGTTGGATGGATTCAGTTTTGATGTCGAGCTGCTCTATCTGGCGCAGCGCTTCGGCTACCGCGTGATCGAAATCCCCGTACAGTGGATCAATGAACCCAATTCACGGGTGCGCATGCTCATCGACCCGCTGCAGATGTTTGCCGACATTCTCAAAATCCGGCGCCTGCATCGACAGACGCCGCCCAAATAATTACGACCAGCAACCTTCAAATGCGGCCAGCGCCGTAGGGTCGAACTGCTCGCCATCGCGCACCAGCAGCAGACGGAACAGCAGATCACCCGCCGTATCGAGGAAGTGAACCCCCATCGACTGTTCGCCGCGCCGCGCCAGCCAGGCCTGATCGACCTTTGCCCAGTGGATATGCAGATGAAAATGGTCGGTGACGCAGTTGAGCCACGCCCCCTTCATCGTCAACTGATCCCCCTGCAGCAAGCACTCACTCACACCACCAGCCGGCGAACGCAGTACCGCGCGCAAGCGACCCCAGTCGGGCAGCGCATCCAGCGCAGCCGCCGGATCGATTGCGCAAGCGGCATAACCGCCGGCCGGCTCCTCATCACTCGCAGCGGCGACGGCCGCCAGAATCTCGCCCAGCGGCGCATCAAAGTGGGCGGCAATCTGCTCCCACGGCTTGTGGTTGCCCGCCTCCAGCCAGCGGCGCACACAGCCATGCCATCCCTCCAGCCCCATGGAGAGCGAACGCCCCGCTTTTTCGCCCGCTTTGGCATCGCCGCTCAGCGCATCATATTTGTTGGCGTAGCCGCGCGGCGTAATCAGCAGCCCCTCACGCAGATAGGAGGCGCTGTTGCCGATGATCACCGTGGTCAGCATGCCGATGTCGCAGTCAGCCATCTGATCGAGCGTGGTCATCTGAATGTTTTGCCGGCGGCGGTAGGCCGATTTCACAATCGCCACCGGTGTGTCGGCAGCACGATGACGCAGCAGGATTCGCTGCGCCTCGACAATCTGCTGCGTGCGCCGTCCCGATTTCGGGTTGTAGAGGGCAATGACAAAGTCGGCGGCACCGGCGGCATCGATCCGTTTACGAATCGTCGGCCACGGTGTGAGCAGATCGGAGAGGGAGATGGAGCAGAAATCGTGCGTCAGTGGCGCACCGACCAGCGAAGCGCAGGCATTGAGCGCCGTCGCGCCGGTCACCACCTCCACGGCAATATCGGAATCCGGCGTCCAGCCATGCTGAAACAGCACCTCATAGGTGGGGCCGGCCATGCCATAGACGCCGACATCGCCGGAGGAGATCAATGCGACGATGTACCCCTGCTTGGCCATCTCGTAAGCCTCGACACAACGGTCGATCTCTTCGGTCATCCCCTTCTTGATGACGGTTTTACCATCCAGCAGATCCTCAACCAGCCGGATGTAGGTGGTGTAGCCGATCACCACATCCGCCTCGGCGATGGCCGCACGGGCGCGGTAGGTCATCTGATCCTGGCCACCCGGCCCGAAGCCGACGAGCAGGATTTTTCCCGTTTTGTTCTCTGTTATATCACTCATCTTCTCTCCATCATTCAGCAACCCACTATGTCATCCCCGAATGCTTCTATCGGGGATCCATGACTGCTTAGATTCCCGAAAAACCCTCGGGAATGACCGGTTAAATATTCCCTACCTTATTGCTTCTTCGGTGCAATCGCGCAAATCGATACCGTGGCGTGCTTGCCATCTGCGCCGCGATATTTGTATTTCTCCACCAGCAGGTCGTCCATGCTGCCGCCCGCCCGCAGAATCGCCGCCGCCTCGCCAACCGATGGAGTGCCGACATACTTCATCACCACCGCC
>JALUXN010000310.1 GCA_027018975.1 Mariprofundaceae bacterium
GGCCGCAGAGCTGAGCGATGTCGGTCGCCTTGCTCGACCATGGGCTGATCGTACCGATACGCGGCACCACCAGAAACAGCCCCGCATCAGCAGAGGCTTGAAACGCCGCCGGCGGGTGATCGAGCAGTTCGGCCAAGCGCTGGCTGTCATCCGTGCTCCAACGCTCATCCACCTCAGCGATATGAATATAGCAGGCGGTCAGGCCACTCGGCTGAATGCCTTGCGCAGCCAGTGCCGCCAGCAACTTGTCGCGCCGGAAATCAGAGAGCGAAGGCGAACCGCGCCAAGTGAGAATCTGGCTCGCCGGTTGGGTTGTGGATGGGTTGTTGGATGCGGATGAAATTGTCATGCGGCCATCCTATGAACGCCTAGGGGAAAACCAAGCGGTAACTGTTCAGTTCATCCCACGGTTTGCCCGCTAGCTGCGTTGAACATGCTCATGTGCAGCAGCTCACTGCGCCTTTTCGCCTTGCTATCGAACAAACCATGGGCGATCTGAATAGCGACTCAGCTCGCGTTGCAAACACCCAACGATTGAGTAACACCAAGCGTTAGATGGTCGCGACGGGCTTCAGGAGTGGTTCAGGCCTGGCACTCGGCGCGGTAGAGGCAGGGAGAGACAGCGCAGTTGTCGATGCGGTTGAAGCAGTCGCTGTTGCCTTCAGCGATCTGAATGGTGTGAATCAGGCTCTCTTTGCGCAGCTTTGCCGCACCTTTGATGCCGAGTTCCGATGCTTTGCCAAGCAGTTCTTTTTTGGTAACTTTTTTTGTGCTCATGGTATAAGACCTCAAGGATATTGTTAGAATGGCGCGCAACGTAGTCGCAGATGCAGCAATTGCAAGCGTTTTTTCTCGTGTCAATGCGGTGTGTTGTCAGTCAAGAGTTACGGTAACTGTTCAGATCATCCCACGGTTTGCCCGCTAGCTGCGTTGAAAATGCTCATGTGCCATAGCACACTGCGCCTTTTCGTCTTGCTATCGAACAAACCGTTGGCGTGAACAGTTCCAGTATGTAGCTGAATAATTGCGAGTTCCGTTCTGCTAAAAACTGTATTCGTTTTCGAGATAGATGCGGTCGTTGTTGGTGAACTGGCCGAGGAAGCCGTGGTTGCCGCCGAAGATGTCGGCGCCGACTGTGGTGGTGATCTGGTCGTTCCATTCGTAGGAGGCCTTGGGCCGCGCCAGCCAGCCGCCGGCTGCCCAGTCGGCCAGCAGGATGAGCTCTGGCTTGAGTTTCTCATGCATGAAATCGGTGGCGATGCGCAGTGTCCAGAATCCGGAATCTTTCGGCTCCAGCAGGGCGGGGTTCCAGCTGTGGATGTGGCGGATGAAGAGCTGCGGGGTGACCGTCCAGTTGTATTGATGCCACTCCACGGCCAGCGCTGCATTGAAGGTGCGCTTGCGCTGTACGGTGTCGGCAAATGTTGTACCACGGGCATCGATCCCCTCGCGCAGATTGACCGCTACCTCGCCGCGCAGCACATAGGCGCCGAAGGCGTTGGAGAAGGAGCCGCCGAGCGTGTGCATACGAAAGTGTTTTAATTGGATCTGCATGACGCCGGGCAGCAGATTGCGCAGTGCGTTGGGGGTGTCTTTCCAGCCGTAATAGTAGTTGGCCGACAGATCCCAGCCGTGGATGTTGGCGCGCCATGCGATACCCGCTTCGCTGTTTTTTGCCGACCAGTTGGGCTGCTCCGGCGCAAGCTGCTGCACGACGACGCCGGGCGGCGGGGAGGGGGTGGTCATGGCCCAGCGTGAACCGGCCGGTGCCGGTTGTGCAGGCTTGGCATCGGGTGTCACCAGCAGTTCCACCTCCTGCTCGATGTCACTATCCGGATACCAGTTCAGCCGCGCCGCAACCACGCCAATGCGTGAGTCGAGGAAATCATCGAGAATAAACTCGCGCATATCCAGCGGGTTGACGATGTCGAGCATGCGCAAGCCGTCTGTTTTTCCCCAGATGATCTGCTGCTGTCCGAGCCTGAAGTCGAATGCATCGCCCTCGTAGAGCAGGTAGGCCTCCTTGATCTGCGTGGCGGTGCGGTAGTGCTGCTTGATGCCGGGGGTCAAGTCGCTCTGATTGGTCGCTTCAAGATCCATCGCTGCGTCATACCAGAGCAGGGCGCGTGATCTGAATTGCCAGCCGTTGTCAAACACCGCCTCGGGCTTCAGCTCCAGTCGATTCTGAATTTTATCCCATCGCTTGATGCCGCTGATAAAGTAGGCCGATTCGTTTTTGAGACCACCATGCATCGTCCATGTGGTTGCATGGGCGGCGGTGTGTGCTGTGGCCAGTAGCGCCACGAAAACGATCAGCGGCGCCAGCGCCCTCATGTCGAGGATCGACGCCCCAGCAGAACCGGAAAGAGGTAGCAGGAGGCGGCATAACAGATCGCCATGGAGCCGGCGATCAGCACGCCCAGCTTCACCTGCGGATAGAGGTGTGCCGTGATCAGTACCAGAAAACCGCCGATCACCACCAGTGCATTGAAGACCAGCGCCCGCCCCGTATCCTCGTTGGTGCGTGCCACGATCTGGGTATGGGGCAGACCCTGCGCCTGGTAGTCGCGGTAGCGGTAGAGATAGTGGATGGCAAAATCGACACCGATGCCGAGCGCCATGGCACCGGTGATCGCCGTACCGATCTCCAGTGGCAGGCCAATCAGCCCCATGACACCGTAAATCACCACGATTGCCATCGATACCGGCAGCATCGCCAGTAGTGCATCACCCAGTCGCCGGAACATCATCCAGCAGAGCAGGGCGATGAAGAGCAGTGCCAGAGCGAGCGACTGGATCTGCCCGCGGATAATCAGGTCGGAGAATTGGTGTGTGGTGTAGGCGGTGCCGGCGAATGCGACTGTTGCACCGGGAAACCATATGCCGGCATTGCGCTCCAGCAGCGCAATCAGGTGCGCGGCATCGGCGCTATGGTCGGTCTTTACCTGAATACGGATATGCGCCTGCCGGTAATCGGAGGTGACAAAGGCATCAAAATCGTCCGGTGCGCCGGAGAATGAGTAGAGCAGCAGATATTGTGCTGCCAGTTGCGAGTTCTCCGGCGGCACACGATAGGCCTGCTTGCCCGCATGCATGACCTTGTTCATTTCGGCCAGAAACTCGGCAATACTGGAAGAGTCACCCACCACAGGCTCCGCCTCCACCGCCGCCTGCAGAGCGGCCATGCCGCGCAGGAATGACGGTTCGAGCACACCATCCTGCTTGCCGCTGTCGATCATGACATCGAGCGCATTGGTGCCGGCAAAGTGGGCGTTGAGCATGCTGTCGGCCTGGCGAATCGGGTCATCGGGGCGGAACTCCGATACCAGCGATGAGTTGACATAAAGCTGCGATAAGCCGTAGATGGAGATGAGCAGGAGCATAGCGAAGCCGGCTAGAATCCGCAGCGGATACGCTGTGACCATGCGGGTCATCATGTGCAGGTAGCCGTGGAATGCCAGTGCATGCAGTGGCTTCTCGCGCTTGGGGAGTACGGCTTCGATAGCGGGGATGAAGCAGATGGTGATGATAAACGCATAGACAATGCCGATGGCGGCAAACAGGCCGAAATAGCGCATGGGTAAGATCTCCGTGGTGAGCATGGCGAGGAAGCCGGCAGCGGTGGTGAGCGTGGTCATCAAAATCGGTGACCACATGCCCTGCATGCCGCGAATGATGATCTGCCGTTTGTCCGCTGTTTGCTCGCTCGAGGTGTGGCGCGCCGCTTCAACGCGAATGTGGGTGAGCAGATGCACCGAATCGGCAATGCCCACTGCCAAAATGAGAATCGGCAGCATTGAGGTGATGGTGTACATCGGAATGCCGACAGCGGCCATGGTGCCCATCATCCATAGCTCGGAGAGGATCACGACCGCCAGCGGAATCAGCACGCCGCGCAGATTGCGAAACGATAAAAAGAGCAGCAGGGCAAGCAGCAGCAGGATGATCGGCTGCATCTTCTGCATATCCTGCGGCATATAGACGCCGAACACACCTTCAATAATCGGCCGACCGGTGATGAGAATCGTTTCCGGGCCACCGCGGGTCTGAATGTCGGCGACTTTTGCCTTGATGAGATCGTAGATCTTGTCGTAGTGGCCGACATATTCGGGTGCCGGACGCACCACAATCAGTGTGCCCTGACCATCGTTGGCGACAATCGTGCCCAGATAGATGCCGTTATCCACCAACCGCTGCTTCAAGGCTGCAATCGCTGCCGGTGTCGTCGCCGGATGCTGCATGAAACGCTCCACCTCCATGCCATCGGCTGTGCCGCGAATATCTTTGATGGTGGAGAGACTCATCAGGTCGGAGAGCGCCAGCGTGCGGAACTCTTTGTGTGTTTTCAGCCACTGGGTCAGTTCATCGACCAACTTCAGCGTGTGGGGATTGTAGATGCCTTGCGGAGTACGGTTTTCGATGCCGATCACCACCATGTCGGCGGAAGCGAAGCGTTTTTCCAGCAGCTTTTTATTCACATAGGCCTGCATGGTCTTGGGCAGCATCGCTTCGAGATTGGTCTCCATGGTGAGCTTGGGTAGCTGTGAAATAAAGCCCGCCGTGGCAATCATCAGCAACAGCAATACCAGCCAGGCGCGGTGGACAATCAGGGCAAAGAACGGCTGCATCATGCGTGCCTAACGGTAGCCGCGTTTGAGCGTGCGCTGGGTGAAGAGACGGTTTTTCAGGCCGGTGTTGTAGCGCTGATTGGTCATCGCAAGCACCGTTTTATGCCGGCTCTGCACATTCTCCATTTCGACCCTCAGCGCTGTCCATATCCCTTGAATCTGTTGCATTGTCACAATGTGCAGATGTTTGAGTTCACGGCCGGCCTGATCCCAATAGTCCGCCCGAATGGTGAAGTCGTTGTCTTTGCGGATATATTGGATCATCTTGGCGTAGCCCAGTTCGCGCATCACATCTTCGGAGACCGGTCTGCCCTCCACTTTCCAGCAGTCGTGGCCATCGACCTGTTCCGAGCCGAGCAGCTTCCAGTGATAGTCCTCCAGCTCGGGTGTCTGCTTCATATCTTCAAAGGTGAAGTCTGTGCCCATGAAGTAGTCGCCCCGGTCGGCGGCGGAGATGCGGCGCACCTTTTTCAGCGCCGGCAGATAGAGCCACTGATCATCATCGCGGCTTGGGTCATCGTAATCGAAGGTGAGCAGCGCCGTATCGCGGATGTTGGCCGGTTCGGTAAAAAAGGTGATCAGTTTCTTGTCTTTGCCGTAATCCTTGCGGAAACTCACCATATGCCGCACGCGCCGATTGCCATTGCGATCGATCAGGGTCTGTGTCATTTGTTGCGTGAGGTCATCGCCATCTTCGCGATTGTCCACCGCCTGCATGATCGCCAGTCCAGTTGGCAGGCTCTGATCG
>JALUXN010000311.1 GCA_027018975.1 Mariprofundaceae bacterium
GATCAACAGCTCAACCGCCGCATCGGGCGCATATTTACTCACTGCCAACAGTGACACCGACGCCGGTAACTGTTCGCGCAACTGCTGCCAGCGCGCCAGCAGCGCTTGCTGATGTTCATTCACGCCGACTGATCCCAGAAGACGCGCTGATCCAGCGCGCGATGCAGGGTATGTTCATCCAGATACTCCAACTCCCCACCCTCCGGCACGCCCCGCGCGATGCGCGAAATGCGCACGCCATGCGACTGATAACGGTTGGCAAGATAGTGCGCGGTCGCCTCGCCATCCACCGTGGCACTGGTGGCCAAAATCAGCTCGCTCACACCACCGGCGCGCACGCGCTGATCCAGTCCGTTCAGGTTCAACTGCTCCGCCCCCACACCATCGACCGGGCTCAGACGACCATGCAGCACATGGTAACTACCGCGATAGCCCTGCCCGCGCTCCATCATCAATACATCGACCGGCTGCTCAACCACACAGATCAACGCATGGTTGCGCTTCGTATCCGCACACATCTGGCATGCGCCCTGCTCGGAAAAACAGCCACAGCGCTGGCAGAAACCGACCTGTTCATGCAACTGCGCCAACGCCTCGGCCAATGCCTTGGCATCCGCAGCGGGGCGTGACAACAGATTCAGAGCCAGCCGCATTGCGCTTTTTGACCCAATCCCCGGCAGACTGCTCAGCGCCTCAATCACCCGCGCCAGCGAGAGCGGCACACCGGTCAATCGATTCAAAGTGAAAAGCCCGGCGGTAACGGCAGACCGGCCATCAGACTCTGCTGTTTCTCCTGCTGCATTTTGGCCACCTTCTGCGCGGCCTGATTCACTGCCGCAGCCACCAAATCCTCGATCAAGGCGCGATCCTGCTCCTCCCAAAGTGAGGGATCGATATTGACCCGACGCACCATCTGGTCACCGCCCATCACCACACGCACCAGACCACCGCCCGCCTCGCCGGACACTTCACTGGCGGCCATCTCCTCCTGCAGTTTCTTCATACTCTCCTGCATCTTCTTAGCCTGCTGCATCATTTTTCCTAGATTCATTGCAACTCCTGTCTCAATCGTTCAATCGCTGGGTGTTCGTAACGCGACCTGAACAGTTCCAGCATGCGGCTGAATGGTTACCAATCGTGTATAGCACCGCACATCGTCATCGATCTTCTTCAGGCGCGACACCCGGCGGCAGCACTTTGACCAGTTTGGCGTTCATCTCACCCATCAATGCCTGCACATGCGGGTCTGCCTCGGCCTGCTGGCGCAGATGTGCCGCATTCTGCTGCGCCTGCCGCGCCCGTATCTGCGATAGCGACTCCCCAACATCCGCCTGACGCGACTCCCAAAGTACTTCGCGCCCCAGCCATTCGGCAAACAGCCGCCGCTCCTCGGCAGAGATGGCGCGCTGCTGATGCTGATCCAGCGCCAACCGCAAACGGCTGCCGAACTCGACACAGACCACATGATCCAGCATCGCCGCCACACCCGGTTTTACAGCACTGTAGGCTTCCACGACAGCGCCCCAATCTGTTGCTTCAGGCGCTGCAGGTTCCGCTTCATTCTGCAGCAGCAGTTCGGGAGCCAGCTCGGTGGCTGATGCCGCAGCTAGGTCGGACGCATCCGCCGGCGCATCGGCGCTAGCAGCAACTTCAACTGTCTGAGGCGCCGCCGGACGTTCGTCGGCGTGCGCTACTGCCCTCCGGGGAGGCAATGCCTCTGCCTGTGAAGCTGACGCTTCCGATGATGTCAGCTGCGCCAGACGCTGCGAATACGAGCTATCCTGCGATGGCGCCACTGCGGCGATAGCCTGCAAACCACACAAGCGGATCAACACCATCTCCGCACCCATCGCCGCATCCACCAGCGACAGATCGCGCAGACCATGAATCAACACCTGATAACGCAGATCAAGCGCCTGTGCATCGAGACGCTGCACCTGCTGTTGCATCCATTGCCGCTTCTCCGCATCGACAAACTCATCACATAACGCCGCATCAACCTGCAGACAGGCCAGCTCATGCCACAAGCGGGACAACGCCTCCAACACCGTGCGCGCCGCATGTCCCCGCGCCATTGCCGCCCGCAGCAGACGCACAGCCGCCGCCGCATCGGCTGCAAACAACGCCTCGCTCAGCAGCTGTACCTGTGCATCCCCCACCAGCCCCAGCGCCGCTGTCACATCATCGGCGGTCAACTGCTCGGCAGCAAATGCCAGCACCCGCTCCGCCAACGACAAGGCGTCGCGCACACTGCCATCAGCTGCCCGGGCAATTGCGGTCAACGCCTCGGATTCTGCCGCTTTGTTCTCGGTTTGAAATACATGCTGGAGATAATCGGCAATCTCACCCTGCCCCAGACGACGCAGATCAAAACGCTGACAACGTGAGCGTACCGTCACCGGCAGCTTATCCGACTCGGTGGTAGCGAGAATAAACATCACATGCGCCGGCGGCTCCTCCAAGGTCTTCAACAGCGCATTGAAGGCGTTCTTGGTCAGCATGTGCGCTTCATCGATGATGTAGATCTTGCGTGCAAGGGAAACGGGCGGATAGCGCACCGCGTCGAGAATTTCGCGGATATCATCGACGCCGGTGTGGCTGGCGGCATCCATCTCCTGCACATCAAGGCTCGATCCATCCAGAATCGAACTGCAGGCCGCACAACTGCCACACGGCTCACCATGATCGGGCTGCTGACAATTAACCGCCATTGCCATCAACCGCGCAATGGTTGTCTTGCCCACACCGCGAATGCCGCAGAGCAGGTAGGCATGCGCCAGATTGCCGCTATTGAGCGCGTTTTTGAGCGTCTGCACCACCACATCCTGACCGACCAGATCAGAGAATCGCCGTGGTCGCCAACGCCGTGCTAATACCAGATACGACATATCGTTTCCTGTGTTTAGTTATGCAACAGCACTTGTTGCATGCAATCAGAGCGCTCGATCACTGCACCTGCTGAATGCCGGCCAGATACCAGGTCGGATCATCACTATCCGGCGCATGCTTGAATATCCAGACCTCTTTCACCGCAACCTGCTGATCTTCCGTGGTCGCGCCGACTGCATCCAGCTCCTTCTCACGCAACATCGCGTCAAAGCTGACCGCCACCCACTCATGATCCGACTCCATCCAGCTGTCGGCAATCTCCGCCTGCAGCGTGACCACCTCGGTGTGATGACGCACCTCCGCCTGCATATCGCGCCCGATCCGCTCAGCGATCTCCGGCGTGCAAAAGGTGCGAATCTCGTCGAGATCCTGACGATCCCACGCCTGCTGCATGCGCACATAGATCTCTTTGGCAGCCGGAATAAACTGCCCGGAGTCGATCTCAGGCCGCACAGCGCTCCCGCCTGCAGCCGCTGCAGATGGTTCAGCATCGAGCGGCGAAGCAAAGCCCTGCGGCTGCGATGGCGGATAGGGTTGCGCCGCAGAATATGAGTATGCCCCCGAATCGTGCGCCGCCGGAGCCCGCCGCTTCAATAACATCACCACCAGAAAAATCACCCCGCCAATCACCAGCAGATCAAAGAGATTCAGCCCCTCAAAAGCGCCGCCAAAGAAGAGCGAGCCGAGCAATCCACCCAGTGCCAAACCACCGAGCATGCCCATCAACCCTGTGCGCGCTGAACCGCGCTGCCCAGCCTGTGCAGCACCACGAGTCGCACGGTTCGGCTGCTGTGCAAAGCCGGAATGGTGCGGTTTAGAGATCATCCGATGCTTACCAAAGCTGGAACCCATGCCGAAACGTTTGGCATCGGCGAACTCGGCGTGGCCTGCGAGCATACAGGTTAGCGCCATCATCAGGCTGAAAATCATCCAATATCTCATTCGTTCTCCTCATCTTGATAGGCCATTTGTGCCACGCGCGCGTTGAACGCGGCGCTTCTCAGCCGCCGATCCTTAATGGATGCCAGATCAAGTGCAAGTCTCCGTTTGATCGCAAAAGGGATCGTTCGCGGCTCACGTTTGGGGGGCTGCGAACGCACGCCGGCACCGGGCAGCAGCCGGGTTCTCACCTGATAGAGATTGTCGATCTGCGCGTGTCTGAAACAGGCTTTGCGAATATCATCACGCAAAAAACGGATCTGCTGCCCCATCATGGCATGATCCACCGCCACCCACAGGCAGAGGCCGCCATCGCCGTGAGAAGCTTCTGTACCGGCATGCAACGCTGTACCCGCCGCATCAAGCGTCTCCAGCTGTAGTGGCTCAGTGCGTCTGGCCATCATGGCGCCAACAATATCGAGCCAGGCACGCCGTAATCGTGCCAACGCGGAGATGCGCGCCAATGCATCCGCTCCAAGAATATCGGCAAAGTTGGATGACAATCCTTGCAGCTGCGCTCGGCTACGTCGGTTGCGTACACTCAAAGCCGCGCACTCAAAACGGTAGTTTTTTGCCGCCAAGGATATGGGCATGCAGATGAAACACCTCCTGCCCGCCGCCTGCTCGCACATTGATGACGATGCGAAAGCCGCTCTGCAGTTGCAACACACCATCCGCCACATGCTGCACCGCACACATAAAGCGCCCCATCACCGCCGCATCATCCATATCGCTGAAGGTGCTGTAGTGTGCCTTGGGAATAACCAGCACATGGGTTGGCGCCTTGGGGTGAATATCTTTGAACGCCAGCACATCATCATCCTCATAGACTCGATCAGCCGGTATCTCACCTTGGATAATCTTACAAAATAGACAATCAGACATCACGCTTCCTCCTCATATTAAATGATTACTGCGTCAGTTGCAGGTGGATCACCACACTGCGCCGACCCATGCGGCCATAACGCCCCAGCCACACATCACCAAGGCGTGCCGCCTCTTGATCGACGGCGGCGATGGTCACCGGTTCACCCAGATGCACCACCAGCGTGGTCGCCGCACCTACCAGATCGACGTGCGGCGATTCCTGCAACTGCGGTTCACCGTTCAATCGCACCTGCGGCTGGTTCACCGGTGGACGCGCCGGCTGACCGGGTGTACCCAAGCCAAGCAGCATCTCCTGATGCGCCACAAATTGCGGCTGTTCATGCTGCATCCAGGGCACCAGGTGAATGCGTACCGCTCCCTCTCCCAACGGCGTAGCCATCACCTGAAAGCCGGAACGCATCGGCACCACCGTCGCGCCCTGCGCCGGCATCAACCGATAACCGGCAAGCCAGCGGCGTGACTGCTGAGAAAAACTGCGCAACGTCCCGACCTCGACCATTCCCGGTTGAGCCGCGGAGATACGCAGCTGGAAACGTTGGCGGTGACTACTCTGTTGTCTCATCTGCTGCCAAGAGACCCCCGTCAAGGCTCTCCAGCCACCAGAGATGCGTAAAA
>JALUXN010000312.1 GCA_027018975.1 Mariprofundaceae bacterium
TCATACGCTGCTTCCCAGCACTACCAAGGCATACGGATAACTCCTTTGATGGGACTTTAACCCATTAGATTCATTGCCGAAAACGGCATACGGTCAGGCTTGACTTATGGGTATTTCGGTTGATTTAGCGATCTTCTCCGCCTTCTCCCGAAGCTCTTGATCGCTCTCCATCCGCTTGCGTAAGCGTCCGGCGGCCTGGCTGATGGCTGATAGGTCGCGCCCCAGCAGTTCTGCCAGGGCTGTGAGCGTTACGCCCTCCGTCTGCTGAACGATCCAGGCCGCCATTGCCCGCGCCTCCGATTCTGCTCTCCCTTTTCCCTGCGCGCGCAGCGCCGCCGCATCCATTCCATACGCTTCGCAGACCGCCGCAACCACTCGCTGCAGCGAAGGCGCTCGCTTCATCCCGGCACGCCCCGATAGTCTGAACGCCTGCTCCGCAAAATCATCATCACCCAATATCTGCCCCAGATGTGAGCCTTGATGAAACGCTTGCTGTCTGGGTTCGCCGACACCGCCACGGCTAAAATCCCGCAGCAACGCTTGTGCTCTGGCTTCATCGTCAGAAAAACGCCCGAGAATCTCCTGCCGGTATAGCCACGGAATCGTCACATCCCCTGCATAGGCGCGGTAGCTGCTCCATGCGTAATCGTCCGCACGCTTGCATAGTCCGGCGCGCACCGGGTTCAGATGAATGTATCGCGCCAGCGCGAAAAGAAAATATCGCGCCCGCCGTTGCCGCGCATCATCACATGATAATAGCCGCCGGGTAGGTGAATTCTTGGCTTGCGCGCCATGAGCCAGGATCTGTTCAAATGTCAATAAGTCAAGCCTGACCCTGTTATTTCCTTCTCAGCCTGCGCAACAACTGGATCCAGCGCGTCCGCCTGACACCGGTGCAATCAGAAGCTAGCGCAGAGATTTAAGCCAAGCCACAACATCGCGCGCATCCGCACCACAAACGCGCATCGCTGGCATTTTTGTCTTGGCGGCCGGGTCACCCGTTAGTGCCTTTACCGCCGACTTTGCATTGCAAACCCAGGCTACCAACGCCTGTTCATCCCAACGAAATGTCGCCTGCTGTAAAGATGGACTGTAGTGGAAACCGGGCGCCTTACCCGCCTGCCGACCAAAAACCGTGGCAAGGTTGGGACCCACTTTATGTTTCCCGCCTGCCTCAAATGTATGACAGGACTTGCACTTTCTCGCTTTTTTCGCGCCCGCAGCAGCGTCGCCCGCCACCGCACTACTCATCGCCTTTTTAACCGGTATCACCACTTGATCGACGGATTTGGCCTGAGGTTCGGATGGTTGTGCCTGATCGGCTCGCTCTGCTTGATCAACCACCTCCGCTGCCGCCGTTTGCACCTGTTTCGCGGGCTTCACGACAGCCTTCTCACCCGTCAACTGCTCCGCAGCGCGATGGTGGACAGTGGCTACCGGTTCAGTAGATGTCGATGCAACGGGCGCAGATGCAGGCACCTCACTGCTCTTTCCGCCATCCGAGCAACCTGCGAGCGACCACCCCGCCACCAAAATCACACCCAAGCGTAGCATGAAAACATCTCTCATCATCCACCTCCATCATCGCATGCGGTCATGCGGTTCACATATTTGCCAGTCCATACATCGCCAACACTGTAATTACCGCGATCAACGCATCGTGCATAAAGTGGTCGTGTGAGTGTCTCTGTTTCCGAATCGCTTTCCGCATCGCATCCTCCTATCGCAAATGACGCTTTATAGCTGTCACAGCGATCAAAAGATGTGTGAAATATCACGAAAAATAATCCTGCGGAAAATCATCGACGCGGATCGCTTTGAGCACTGCCTCGCGTGTCTCCTGCAGCAGATCGGCCTCGGTTTGCTGCAGTACACCATCCGCCACCAGACCCGCCAGCCAATCCGTATATGATTGTTGCAGATCATGCTGATGGCCTGCCTGGCGCAGTTTTCGCTCCAGCGGTTCACTTTCAATGGTCAGCTGCATGGCACGATGCAAGCGGCCGGTGAGGTCATCCGCATCGTCGCTGCGGTAGATCCCCGCCACCAGACGTTCACGGCTCGCCGACGGCTCGATCAGGGCTGTCGCCAGCTGCTGTGTCAGGCGGTCATCGGGGTGCTGGATGCGCCGTCCGAGCGGCAGTGCCAGCAGCCGCATCAGCCATGCCAGCGGCCGCACGGGGAAGTTGCGGATAATGCCATCCAGCGCCGCCTCGACCTGCGCCAGCGCACGCTGGCAGCACCAGTGAACCAGCGGCAGATCGGCCGATGGCCGTCCCTCATCCTCAAAGCGTTTCAACACCGCCGAGCAGAGATAGAGATTGGCCAGCGCATCGGCGAAACGGCCGGAGATCGACTCCTTGCGTTTGAGCGCGCCGCCCAGCGAGAGCAGCGACAGATCCGCCATCGCCGACATCGCCGCACTCAGGCGGGCGATCTGCCTGTAGTAACGCGCCGTCGCGCCATCTACCGGTGCCGGTGCGAAGCGATCCGACAAGCCATAGAGCAGGCCGCGCGCCGTATTATGCAAGGTGTAGGCGATATGTTGCAGCAACAGGGCATCAAAGCGTTCCAAACCTGCCGGATCATCGGTTTGCGCCGCCGCAATCTCCTGCTGCAAATAGGGGTGACAGCGGATCGCCCCCTGCCCGAAAATCATCATACTGCGGGTGAGAATATTCGCCCCCTCTACCGTGATGGCGACCGGAATCGACTGGTAGGTGCGGCCAAGGTAGTTGGACGGCCCCATGCAGATGCCGCGTCCGCCGTGAATATCCATCGCATCGTTGATCACCTGGCGCATCGATTCGGTGAGATAGCGCTTGGCAATCGCCGTCAACACCGCCGGCTTCTCGCCCTGATCGAGCGCCGACGTAGTCAGCCACACCGTGGCATCCATCATGTAGGTGAGTCCGGCGATGCGCGCCAACGGCTCCTGCACGCCCTCAAAACGGCCGATCGAAGTCTTGAACTGTTTGCGCAACCGCGCATAGGCACCACTGCTGTCGGCGGCCAATTTACCCGCCGCCGTGCTCAGCGATGGCAACGAAATCCCGCGCCCGATCGAGAGCCGCTCCACCAGCATCCGCCACCCCTGACCAAGCATCGCCTCGCCTCCAATCACCCAATCCATGGGGATGAAGACATCCTTGCCGCAGTTCGGACCATTCTGAAAAGCGATATTGAGCGGATCGTGGCGACGGCCGATCTCCACCCCCGCCGTATCGCTGGGAATCAGCGCGCAGGTGATGCCGATGTCATCGCGCTCGCCCAGCAGATGATCGGGGTCATAGACGTGGAACGCCAGCCCGAGCACCGTCGAGACCGGACCGAGCGTGATATAGCGCTTCTCCCAATTGAGCAGCAGTCCGAGCCGCTCTTCGCCCTCAAACTCCCGCCGGCAGACGATACCGGTATCGGGAATCGCACCGGCATCGGAGCCGGCCAGCGGTGCCGTCAATGCAAAACAGGGGATCTCCTCGCCGCGCGCCAGACGGGGCAGGTAATAATCTTTCTGCGCCTCGGTGCCGTAAGCAAGCAGCAGCTCGGCCGGCCCCAGCGAGTTGGGCACCATCACTGTCACCGCCGCCGCCGCACTGCGACTGGCGATTTTTTGAATCACACAGGCATGCGCATATGCGGAAAAACCGAGCCCGCCATACGATTTAGGAATAATCATGCCGAAGAAACCGGCCGATTTGATCAGCTGCCACGCCTCCGGCGACAGATCACGCTGCTGGCTGATCTGCCAATCGTCGAGCAGCGCACAGAGCTGATCCACCGACCCGTCGATAAACGCCTGCTCCGCCTCACTCAGCTGCGGTTTACGCAAACCAAGCAGCAGCTGCCAGTTCGGATCACCGCGAAACAGCTCGCCATCCCACCAGACCGTGCCCGCCTCAATCGCCTCCCGCTCGGTATCGGACATCGGCGGCAGCGCCTGACGCACAAACTGCTGCAGCGGCCGACTCACCCAGCGCCGCCGCAAATCCCCCAGTGACACAAACAGATAGAGCAGCAACACTGCCGCCATCAGCAACAGCCCGAGCGCGCCATCCATGCCGGCATAGATCAGCAACAGATCGATGCCACTAAGCAACCCCACCCAACTCAGTAGCGACCACTGCGCGCGCGCCAACAACCACAACAGAACAACCACCGAACAAGCGATCCACAACGCGATCATGATGACCTCCAAAGCTGCAATCTTCGTAACTATTCAGATCGCCCATGGTTTGTTCGATAGCAAGGCGAACACGCGCAGTGTGCTAGCACATGAGCATGTTCAACGCAGCTAGCGGGCAAAGCGTGGGATGAGCTGAATAGTTACCAATCTTCTCACCCTTCAACGTAGCTTATGGAACAACATTGGCAAGCAGAAAGTGAACGCGCTACATTTGCGGACGATATTTTTGGAGGGCGACGCATGAATTTTGCAGATCGTGACGGTCTTATCTGGTTTGACGGAGAAATGGTGGATTGGCGCGAGGCCAAGGTGCATGTGCTCACCCACACCCTCCACTACGGCATGGGCGTCTTTGAGGGCGTGCGCGCCTACCACGCCGATGACGGCACGGCGATCTTCCGCCTGCAAGCGCATACCGACCGCCTCTTCCGCTCGGCGAAAATCATGAATATGGCGATCCCCTTCTCCAAAGAGGAGCTCAACGCCGCGCAGCTCGCCGCCGTACGCGACAACAACCTCGACTCCGCCTACCTGCGCCCGATGGTCTTTTACGGCTCCGAAGGGATGGGGCTGCGCGCCGACAATCTACAGGTGCATGTGATCGTCGCCGCCTGGCATTGGGGCGCTTATCTGGGCGCCGATGCGCTCGAGCGGGGTATCCGCATCCGCACCTCCTCTTTCACCCGCCACCACGTCAATATCGCCATGTGTAAGGCCAAGGCGAACGGCAACTATATCAACTCCATGCTCGCCCTCTCCGATGCCCAGCGCGACGGTTACGACGAGGCGCTGCTGCTTGATGTCGATGGTTTTGTCGCCGAAGGGACGGGCGAAAACTTCTTTATGGTCTATGATGGCGTTATCTACACCCCCGAGCTGACCAGCGCGCTCGACGGCATCACCCGCGCCACGGTGATCCAACTGGCCAAAGAGGCGGGCTATGAAGTACGCGAAAAACGGATCACCCGCGACGAGGTCTATGTCGCCGACGAAGCCTTCTTCACCGGCACCGCCGCCGAGGTGACCCCGATCCGCGAACTCGATGGCCGCACCATCGGCAGCGGCTCACGCGGCCCGATCACCGAAGTGTTGCAGAAGCAGTATTTCGACGTCGTGCATGGCCGGAGCG
>JALUXN010000313.1 GCA_027018975.1 Mariprofundaceae bacterium
ATCAAGCAGGATGGCATCGGCTGCCACACCTGCCGCCAGACAGGCATCGGCGCGGCGCGCCAGATAGTCACCGACCTCGGTGACCACATCCTGATAACTGGGGCGCTGCTGCATGGTCGCCGGTGCGCCCTGCATATGCATCAGACAAACATCGACGCCGCGCTCTGCCACCACCGACAGGCTGGCCGGATCGTGCGTCAGAGCACTGACATCGTTGACCAGCATTGCACCGGCAGTGATCGCCTCGGCCATCACCCGCGCCTTCATGGTATCGATCGACACCGTGCAACCGGCCGCCGCCAACGCAGCCACCACCGGCACCACCCGGCGCAGCTCCTCGGCCTCGCTGACCGGTGCTGCTCCCGGACGCGTCGATTCGCCGCCGACATCGATCACTGCCGCGCCATCAGCCACCATCTGCAGCCCGCGCGCTACCGCCGCATCCACATCCACGGCGCTCTCTGTATCAGCACTACTGCGGATCAACTGGCCACCATCCGAAAACGAATCGGGGGTGCAATTCAGCACCCCCATGATCCATACATCGCTACCGGCTGGCCGATGCCAACGTGAGGCCATCAGCTGGCCTGACCTGCCTCGTCGGCAGCCGCCGCCTTATCGTGCGCAGCCGCTTCGCCGACATCCACCTTCGCATCCGCATCACCATCGCTGGAACTGGAGCTGGCGCTCTTCGGCACATCACTGCTGACCAAGAGCGGCTCCTTGCCCTCCATGGCGCGGTCGATATCGGTGGTATCGAGCGTCTCATACTTGATCAGCGCCTGCGCCAGGTTGTGCAGTTGATCCATGTGTTCTTCGAGGATCTGTTTGGCGCGTTCATAGTTCTCCTCGATCAACTTGCGCACCACCGCATCGATTTTGCGCGCGGTCTCCTCGGAGATATTGGTCTGGCGGGTGATTTCGCGCCCCAAGAACGGCTCATGCTCGCGCTCGCCATAGACCATCGGCCCCAGCTCATCGGACATGCCCCACTGGGTGACCATGTTGCGTGCCAGTTGGGTGGCGCGCTCGAAATCATTGGATGCACCGGTGGTCATCTGCCCGAGCACCAGCTCCTCGCCGAGGCGGCCGCCCATCATGATGGAGATCTGATCGCGCAGATATTCGCGATCGTGGTTGAACTTGTCCTCTTCCGGCATCTGCATGGTGATACCGAGCGCCTGACCGCGCGGAATGATGCTCACCTTATGCACCGGATCGGCATGTTTCAGATGCTTGGCGACCAGCGTATGCCCCGCCTCGTGGTAGGCGGTGGTCTTCTTCTGCTCGTCGGAGATGATCATCGAGCGGCGCTCGGTGCCCATCATCACCTTATCCTTGGCCGTCTCAAAATCGGCGCGAGTCACCTTGTCGCGATCATAGCGCGCCGCATTCAGCGCCGCTTCATTGACCAAGTTGGCCAAGTCGGCACCGGAGAAGCCGGGTGTGCCGCGCGCCAGCTCTTTGGCGTTCACATCGCTGGCCAGCGGTACTTTGCGCATATGCACTTTGAGAATCTGTTCACGGCCAAGCAGGTCGGGGCGCGGCACGACCACCTGCCGATCAAAACGGCCGGGGCGCAGCAGTGCCGGATCGAGCACGTCCGGTCGGTTGGTCGCCGCCACCAGAATCACGCCCTCATTGGACTCGAAACCATCCATCTCGACCAGCATCTGGTTGAGCGTCTGTTCGCGTTCATCGTTACCGCCGCCAATGCCGGCGCCACGGTGGCGACCCATCGCGTCAATCTCATCCACAAAGATGATGCAGGGCGCATTCTTCTTCGCCTGCTCGAACATGTCGCGCACGCGCGACGCGCCGACACCGACGAACATCTCAACAAAATCGGAACCGGAGATCGAGAAAAACGGCACCTCCGCCTCGCCGGCCACCGCCCGCGCCAGCAGTGTCTTACCGGTTCCGGGAGGGCCAACCAGCAGCAAACCTTTGGGGATCTTGCCGCCGAGGCGGGTGAATTTGGAGGGGTCACGCAGGAACTCGATCACCTCCGTCACCTCCTGCTTCGCCTCATCGCAGCCGGCGACATCATCGAAGGTTACGCGCGCGGTATTCTCATTGAGCAGCTTCGCCTTGCTCTTGCCGAAGCCCATCGCGCCGCCCTTACCGCCGCCCTGCATCTGGCGCATGAAGAAGACCCAGACGGCAATCAGCAGCAGCATCGGGAACCAGGAGATCAGCACGGAGATGAAAAACGGCACCTGCTCCTGCTGTTTCACATCGACCACCACATGCTGGTCGATCAACCGCTTGGTCAGCGTCGGATCATTGATCGGCGCCACCACATGGTAGTTCTTCAGCTCGCCCGATTTGTCGCGAAACTGGCCGATAATCACATTGTCGCGAATCGTCGCCGTCTCGACATAGCCCTGATCCACCTTCTCGACAAAGGTGGAGTAGGCCATCTTGTCAGCACTCGGCATCGGCGCCGAAAACATGTTGAACAGGCTCATCATCGTCAGCCCGATCACAACCCAAAGCAGTATATTCTTACCCATAATAGACGTTCCTCACTATTCGCGATCCAATTCCGATCCACACAAAAAGGCGCAAACACTTTTTAGCGAAGATGAAAGAGAGATGAAATGTAACTATCCATCTCATCCCATGGTTTGCCTGCTAGCTGCGTTGAACATGCTCATGTGCAAATAGCACACTGCGCGTGTTCGCCTTGCTATCGAACAAACCATGGGCGATCTGAACAGTTTCAGCGCGATGAAACATCGAACCTTGCCTGCGCTTTTTTCAGATGCAAGCGATCCTTGCGCCGTTCCAGCCGACAAGCGGAGAGATCGATGCCGCCGCGTCCGCCCTGCTGTGTCCAAATCTCGACCAGTTCAATATGGCGTCGCCCCGGCGTGATCCCATCGCCCAAGAGCTGCCGCACCCCGCGCTGCAACAGCCGTGCTCGCACCGCCGGCGTCGCCGTCTGCCACGCCCGCCACAGGCAGAAGCCGCCATCATCCGCCGCCTGCAGCAACCGACCCGCTGCCCGATCCAGTGCTGCATCGACCCGCACCGCCTGCTGCTGCCAGCGCAAGAAGAGATCTACCGGTTCCACCACCCCCTGCCGCGCCATGCAGGGAAACAGCCGCCGCCGGATCTTATTGCGCCACAGTGTTTCATCGCGATTGCTCGGATCTTCGAACCAGCTCACCCCCGCTGCGCGGAGCACATGCTTCAACTGCTCGCCGGGCACGTGCAGCAGCGGCCGCACCAGACGCAGCCCGCCCATACGCCGTTCACGCTGCATGCCGCGACAGCCGCCCGGCCCCGCGCCCTGCAGCATGCGCATACAGACGGTCTCCGCCTGATCGTTGCGATGATGCCCCAGGCAGAGTGTATCGATGCCGCTCTGCCGGCTCCATGCCTCAAACAGTGCATAGCGCCCCTGCCGCGCATGTGCCTCACGATTTGTTGCCGGCGCATCATCCAAGCGCCCCACCCGAAAAGGGATCGCCAACGACTGCGCCCTCGCCGATAGCTGCCGTGCCTCATGCGTAGAACTGGCGCGCCAGCCGTGATCCACATGCCAGGCATGCACATCAAACCCCGCCAACTTCAAAGCCAGCAGCAGCGCCGTAGAGTCCGCCCCGCCCGACCAGGCCACGGCCAGTCGTTGCGGCAATGGCGGCATGTCTGCTGCTGCCAGCCAGCGCTGAAAATGCGTCTGCTGGGTCAACAGCTGCTTCTCATCGATCGTATGCATAGAGGAAAACAACGCGTCGGGCGTCCTGTTGTCAATCAGCCAATCCACATTTGCTGTGATGTAGCGCCGCCGTGTCGCGTGCCGTGCGGGTTTTGCCAGTGACAGGTCGCCTGTTGCTGGCTACCGTTTGGCGCATGTCCGTTGCCCTGCCCCAAATCCATATGCAGCAGCTGATGCTGCGCTATCCGACAGGCAAAACTGCCATCTCCGGGGTCACGCTGGATATCCCGCAGGGGCAGTTTGTCTATCTGGTCGGCGAGAGTGGCGCGGGCAAATCGTCCCTGATGCGCATGCTCTATGGCGGTGTACGGCCGAGCTCCGGCCGCCTGATGGTGCAGGGGAGTGATATGCGTCGCGCGGGCGATGCCAAGGTGCGGGAGTTGCGGCGTCATACCGGTATTATTTTTCAGGATCACCGGCTGCTCTTTGCGCGTACAGTGTTTGAGAATGTGGCGCTGCCGCTGCGCGTGCAGGGATGGAAAACCGAGCGGCTGGTGCCGCGTGTGCGCAAAGTGTTGGCCTATGTCGGTCTGGCCGATCGCCTATGGTCCTATCCCGAGGCGCTTTCGGGTGGTGAACAGCAGCGGGTGGCGATTGCCCGCGCCATGACCGCCAATCCGGCGATGATTATCGCCGATGAGCCGACCGGTAACCTCGATATCGATACAGCGCGGCGGGTGCTCGATTATCTCACCGACCTGAACCGGCAAGGAACCACCATCATCATGGCTACACACGATCTGCATCTGCTGGAATCACACCCCGGGCGGGTGGTAGAGCTGCATGCCGGCAGACTGATCGCCGACTCCTACAGCGCACAGCCAAAGAGCGACACATGAAGCAGCGGCTGTTTCACAAACGTGAGCCGGGGCGCGAGCAGATCCCTGAACAGATGAACCCGAGATTGCCGGGTGGCTTTCATCTGCCGCCATTCGGTGTGCACCAGCTGTTGGCTGTGATCATTGTCTGCATTGCTCTCTGGGCGATCGGGGTGATCTGGCTGTCGATGCAGGCGGCCAGTCAGTGGGTGGGTAGTTGGCAGGATGATATTCGCATCCATGTCTATCTCGATCCGCAAGGAGCCGACAAAGGGCGCGAAACCGCGCTCAAGCAGCAGTTGGCAGAGATCGATCAAATCGCATCGGTGCGCCGCATTCCGCCGGAAGAGGCGGCGCGCTGGATGCAGCAGTGGCTGAAAGATGCGGCGCTGAGCGAACACGAACTGGCCGCGCGCCTGCCAATCACCTTCGAGCTCACCCTATCCGATCAGGAGTCGGAGTTTCTCTTCGACGATATTCGCGATGTCGCCGAGGCGGCCGGCGCGCAGGTCAATGAGGACGAGGTCGGCTTGGCGCAGGCACACCACTGGATCGCGCAGGCCGACTATCTGGCCTGGTTTGCTTCACTGATTCTGGCATTGGCGATGGCGCTGATTATCTCCAATACGCTGCGTATGACGCTGTTGGCGCGCGCCGATGAGATCCATCTGATGCGGCTGATGGGTGCCAAGGAGTGGTTTGTGCGGATGCCGTTTATTCTGGAAGGGATGGTGCTCGGTGCCGGTGCCGGGGTGGCGGCGTGGCTGCTGCTCTGGCCGATGGTCTGGGTGACCGGCGGCTGGTTTGCGGCGATGGAGATCGACGTGAACAACTGGCTGCTGCTCCTGCCGCTGCTGTTCGGCGGCGCACTGGTCGGTGCTCTCGGCGCACTGGTGGCCACGGCCAATGTGGTCGCCTCCGAGGCGGGCAGCTGATGGGCGCGGTGAAGCCGGCGACGATCGAGCGGTTGATGCAGATCGCCAAGACACTGCCGCAGCCGCAACAGCAGCAGCTGACAGAGCTGGTCGCCAGCTGGCGCGAGGTGACCCGCTATGCGCCGCGCGAGGCGTTCAGCGATCTGGTTCCCTTCAAGAGTGCGCGCGGTGTGCACTACGGCCGCGCCCGCGATGTGAGCCCAACCGGCCTGTTTTTGGCTACATCCGAATCCTTTCGTTGCGGCGAGCGGGTCGAGCTGATGCTGACCATGATTGCCGCCCCCAATCCGATCCAGCTCACAGGTACTATCTCCCGGGTGACCCGCGACGGCATTGCCATCGCCTTCGATCTCAAACAGCGCAGCCAGATCAGAGAGCTGGAGACGATTATTGCCAAACACGCCGCAATGACGCGCCAGTCATAACTTCCACGCGGCGGCGGTGGTCGCGTAGGCGGAGGATTACCGCTACAATGCCGCGACTTTTCCGTGCAGGTGGTGATTCCGATGGGACAGACCCTTTTTGATAAAGTGTGGCAGCAGCATGTGGTGAAGGCCAATGATGATGGCTCGGTGCTGCTCTATATCGACCGGCATCTGGTGCATGAGGTGACCAGTCCGCAGGCCTTTGAGGGGTTGCGTCTGGCCGGGCGCAAGCCGTGGCGGAGGGCGGCGAGTGTCGCTACGCCTGATCACAATGTGCCGACCGTTGATCGTGACAAGGGCATTGCCGATCCGGTCTCGCGCACGCAGGTGGAGGCGCTGGATCGCAACTGTGCGGAGTTTGGTATCACCGAGTTCGGGCTGGATGATGTGCGTCAGGGCGTGGTGCATGTGATGGGGCCGGAGCAGGGGTTGGTGCTGCCGGGGATGACGGTGGTGTGTGGCGACTCCCACACCTCGACCCACGGCGCATTCGGCTCAATCGCCATGGGCATCGGCACCTCGGAAGTGGAGCATGTGCTGGCGACCCAATGCTTGATTCAGAAGAAACCGAAGGTGATGCGCATTCAAGTGGATGGCGCGCTGCCGACGGGGATCACCGGTAAAGATATTGCCCTCTACCTGATCGGTCAGATCGGCACCGCCGGTGGCACTGGCTACGCCATCGAGTTTGCCGGCGAGGCGATTCGCGCGCTGAGCATGGAGGGGCGGATGAGCCTCTGCAATATGGCGATCGAGGCGGGCGCGCGCTGCGGCATGGTGGCGGTTGATCAGGTCACTCTCGATTATGTGCAGGGGCGGCCGTTTGCGCCCAAGGGTGCGTTGGCCGAACAAGCGGAAGCGGCGTGGCGCCAGCTGCACTCCGATGCCGATGCCGTGTTCGACAAAGAGCTGCGTTTCCAAGCTGCCGACATTGTGCCGCAGGTGAGCTGGGGAACGAGTCCGGAGATGGTGTTGCCGGTGACCGGGTCTGTTCCTGATCCGGCCGATGCGCGCGACGATGTGCAGCGCGAAGGGTGGCAGCGGGCGCTCGATTATATGGGCTTAACTGCCGGCACACCGATTGCCGAGATTGCCATCGACAAGGTCTTTATCGGCTCCTGCACCAACGGGCGTATTGAGGATTTCCGTCAGGCAGCGGCGATGGTGCGGGGCAAACAGGTGGCGGCGAGCGTGAAGCTGGCGATGGCCGTGCCCGGCTCCGGCCTGGTGAAGGCGCAGGCCGAGGCGGAGGGGTTGGATCAGATCTTCCGCGATGCAGGCTTTGAGTGGCGCGATCCGGGCTGCTCGATGTGTCTGGCGATGAATGCCGATCGGCTGGAGCCGGGCGAGCGTTGCGCCTCCACCTCCAACCGCAATTTTGAAGGGCGTCAGGGGATGGGCGGGCGCACCCATTTGGTTAGTCCGGCGATGGCGGCAGCCGCTGCGATTGCCGGCCACTTTGTCGATATCCGCGACTGGCAGTAGGAGGGAGAGATCATGCAGGCTTTTACAACACTCGATGGCATTGTCGCACCGATGGATCGCGCCAATGTCGATACCGATGCGATTATCCCCAAGCAGTTTTTGAAGAGCATTCGGCGCAGCGGCTACGGGCCGTTCCTCTTTGATGAGTGGCGCTATGAAGATCGCGGCGAGCCGGAGATGGATTGCAGCAAGCGCCCCAAACGCGCCGATTTTGTCCTCAATCAACCGCGTTATCAGGGGGCGCAGATCCTGCTGGCGCGGGAGAATTTCGGTTGTGGTTCATCGCGCGAACATGCGCCGTGGGCGATTCTCGATTACGGCTTCAGCTGCGTGATTGCGCCGAGCTTTGCCGATATTTTTTACAACAACTGCTTCAAAAACGGCATTCTGCCGATTGTGCTCGATGCAAATACCGTCGATGACCTGTTTCGCGACTGCTTTGCGCAGGAGGGGTATCGGCTGTCGGTTGATCTGCAGGCGCAGACAGTGACCACGCCGGATGGGCAGATCCTCCATTTCGAAGTTGATGCTTTTCGCAAACACTGCTTGCTCAACGGACTGGACGATATCGCCCTGACGCTGGCCGATGCCGATGCGATCCGCGCCTATGAAGCGCGCCGGCAGCAAGAGGCGGCCTGGCTGTTTTGATCGTGCCGGACGCGCTAACCATGGCGCCGGAGGGGCGATGAGCGAGGCGCACGAGTGCGTGGTGCTGTTGGTCGATGACCAGCCGGTCATCCATCACGCTGTCGAGAAGCTGCTCAAGGGGAGCCGCGGCATCACGCTCCACTCCTGCCTGCATGGCACCGAGGCCGTTAGCACTGCCGAAGCGGTGAAGCCAACGGTGATTCTGCAGGATATTATCATGAACGATGCCGATGGTCTTGAGCTGCTGCACACCTACAAGCAGCACGCGCAGCTGGCCGATGTGCCGACGGTGATGCTCTCCGGCAGTGAAGATCCGGAGACCAAGGCGGCCTCATTCGAGCGCGGTGCGACCGACTATCTGGTCAAAATGCCGCACGCCGTCGAGCTGGTGGCACGCCTGCGCCACTACACCAAATCCTATCTCGATCATGTGCGCCGCGAAGAGGCGATGAAGGCGTTGGAGACATTGAATGCCGAACTGGCGCAGAAGCAGCAGGAGCTGGAACAGGCGTATGCGGAATTGGAGCGGCTATCGTCGCTGGACGGACTGACCGATGTCTATAACCGCCGCTACTTCGATCATGCCTTCGAGAAGGAGTGGAGCCGCGCCATGCGCGAGACAGAGCCCTTCTCACTGCTGATGATCGATATCGATTTTTTCAAGCGCTACAACGACAGCTACGGTCATCAGGCTGGCGATGAATGTCTCAAACTGGTGGCGCAGACGCTGAAAAACGGCCTGCAGCGGCCGACCGACTTTGTTGCCCGTTATGGTGGCGAGGAGTTTGTCGTCGTGCTGCCCGGCACCCATGCGCGCGGCGCTCTGCGCGTGGCCGAATCTCTGCGTAAAGCGGTCTGGGCACTGAAACTGCCGCACGAAGGGTCGGAAGCGGATGAGCATGTGACCATCAGTGTCGGCGTGGGTACGGCTGTACCGATGGTCAAACACCAACCGGAAGATCTGCTGCGCATCGCCGATGAGGCGCTCTACACCGCCAAGGAGGCGGGGCGCAATCGCGTGATCTGTAACGGCATTTAAAACATCAAACATCCAATCACGGAAATGGATTCTATGGGAGGCAGAAGATGAAAAAAGTATTGATTGTGGAGGATTGTCCATCCACCACCATGATTCTCACCGGGCTGCTGCAGCGGCAGTCGCTGGATGTCACTGCGGCCGAAAGCGGGGAGGCGGCTATGGCGCTGCTCCATGACGGCTTGGTGCCGGATCTGATTTTTACCGATCTCAACATGGATGGCATGACCGGTCTGGAGTTGACCCAACAGGTGCGCGCCATGCCGGCGCTGAAATCGGTGCCGATTCTCTTTTTGACCGCCGAGAGCAAGGATGAGATCAAGCAGCAGGCGCGCGCCTACCACGCGCAGGGGTGGTTGGTGAAACCCTTCTCCGCCGACAAGCTGGTGGCGGTTGTCGAGAAATTTCTCGCCTGATTGCGTGATGCCGTTGCGTCGGGGAGTGATCGCGTGAACCTATCCCAGCATGAAGTATGGATGCGGCGGGCGATTGCGCTGGCGGCGCGCGGCATCGGTACGACCCACCCCAATCCGCGTGTCGGCGCGGTGGTGGTTAAGGATGGCGTGATGGTCGGCGAGGGGTGGCATGAGCGCGCCGGTGAGCCGCATGCCGAGGTGCATGCACTCAACGATGCGGGCGCGGCGGCCAACGGTGCCACGCTCTATGTGTCGCTGGAGCCGTGCAATTCGGCGGGGCGCACACCGGCCTGCAGCGAGGCCGTAATTGAAGCGGGCATCACCACACTCTACTACGCCTCTGCCGACCCCAATCCGGCCATGGCCGGTGGCGCGGCGCGGCTGCGGGCTGCGGGCATCAACGTCTTTGGCGGCCTGTTGGCCGATGCGGCGGATGCGTTGAACCGCCCATTTTTCCATTACTTGCGCACCGGCCGTCCCTATCTGATCGCCAAAGCGGCCATATCGCTCGACGGCAAACTGGCGACCCGCACCCACCACTCGCAGTGGATCAGCAGCGCCGCCTCGCGCGCGCATGCGCATGGTGTGCGGGCGCGCTGCGATGCCATTCTGGTCGGCGCCGGCACCTTGCGGCATGACAATCCATCATTGACGGTGCGCGATGCCGAGCCGGTCGGTGATCTGCCGCTGCGCGTGGTGATTTGCCGCCGCGCGCCGGAGTTTTTTACGGATTGCAAACTGCTCTCCGATGAAGCTCTGAGCCGTTTCTATCTGCAGCAGTCGCATCTATCCGAACATGATCACGCCACCATTGCGCAGTGGCGGCAGGCGGGCATCGATGTCGTCGTGCTCGATGCGGAGGATTATCTGCCGGCAGTGCTGCGCCATCTGGCAGCCGACGGGCGTCTGGAGCTGCTGCTCGAGGGTGGCGGCCAGCTACACGGCGCCTGTCTGGCGGCCGGCTTGAGTGATGAACTGCTGCTCTATCAGGCGCCGATGTTGATTGGTGGCGATGCGGCGGTGTCGCTGTGGCAGGGCGAGGGCGTGGCGCAGGTGACGGAAGCGGTGCAGCTGGTCGAGATCGAGCGCACGCTGCTGGATAAAGATCAGCTGATTCGCGGACGGTTGCGCTACCCCGCCCTGTAACCATTCAGCTCATCCCATGTTTTGCCCGCTAGCTGCGTTGAACATGCTCATGTGCAGTAGCACGCTGCGCGTGTTCGCCTTGCTATCGAACAAACCATGGGCGATCTGAACAGTTTCAGGATGCAGCTAAATAGCGACTCACCCCGCCTGCAGCGGCTACCGCTGCTCTGGCCGGTCGGCTGTTTTGTTGTCGGTGTAGCGCTGGCACGCAGCGACCTGTTCAATCTGCCGACGGCGGCGCTGTTGCTGGTGGCACTCATTGTTCTGTTTGCGCTACTGCGCCGTTTTGCATGGCTCACCATGCTGCTGTTTGGCATCGTACTGGGCGCGGCCAACCTGCTCTGGTCGGCCAGTCGCGTGGCGGTGGATCACAGCTGGCTCGGCGAGGTAAGCGCGAGCGCCACAGTGGTCTCGGTCACAGCGCACGCACACTATCGCCGCTTGCTGATCGACCACATGCAACGCGACGACCACACGCCTTTGGCTGGACGGGCGCTGCTCTATCAACATGCGCCATTTGGTGACGCAGCCAAGATCGCAGCCGGTGCACGCATCCACGTCAACGCCCGCTGGCGCCTGCCGCACAACCAGCTAAATCCGGCCGCATTTGATTACCGCGCCTGGTGTTTTGATCGCCACATCGCCCTGATCGGTAGTGTGAAAGGGGGGATGACGATCGTGGCCATGCAGCCGTCGTGGTTGCAGCGACAGCGGACGCGACTGCGTACCGCGCTGCACCAGCTCGCGCCGCAGCCGGCGGGTGTGCTGCAGGCGCTGCTGCTCGGCGATCGCTCACAGATCAGCGAGCCGGTCTATCGCGCCTTTGCCGCCACCGGCACAGCGCACCTGCTGGCCATCTCCGGCATGCATATCGGCATGGCGGCGGCGTGGATGTTGGCCATCGTCTGGTGGCTGGTGACGCGCCGCGAAGCGTGGATTGTGCAGCTGCCGGTGCGCCGCATCGCCCTCTTTGCCGGTTTTCTCGCCGCTTGCGCCTACGCCACCCTCGCAGGCTGGCCACTGCCGGCACTGCGCGCCACGGTGATGCTGGGGGCGGCCGTGTTGGCGTGGCAACTCTCCGCACGCCATGCGCCGCTCAATATCCTGCTGGCGGCACTCGCCTTGATCCTGCTCTTCGATCCGGCGGCAATCAGCTCGCTGTCGCTCTGGCTCTCCTTTGTCGCCACCGCCGCGCTGCTGCTCTGGGCGGTGGCATTGAAACAGCTGCACCCGTCGCCACAACAGTCATGGCGGCAGCGCTTATCAACAGCGCTGTTATCGCTACTCTGGGTCTCGCTGCTGGCGACACTGGCCACCCTGCCGATGATCGTCGCCGGTTTCGGCCGTCTGCCGATCTACACCCTCGCGGCCAACCTGCTGCTGGTGCCGCTCTATGCGCTGCTGGTGATGCCGGCAGCACTGCTCGGCACCCTGCTGACACTGCTCGGCTGGGATAGCTTAGCCGGATTCCCGTTACAGCTGGCGGCAACGGGGGTGGACGCTGGATTGACACTGCTGCACGCCTTCACCGAGCTGCCGGCCGGTGAACTCTGGGCGCGCCTGCCACCGTGGTGGAGCAACCTCCTCTACGCCGTCGGCATGATCACAGCGGGTTGGCTGCTGCTCCGCCAACAGCGCCGCCGAGCCGCACTCACGGCAGTGGCAACATTGGCACTATTCCTCGCCGCCGCCCTGCACGAAACGCCCATCGCAGCACCAGCATGGTATGTCTGGGATGTCGGCCAGGGCGCGGCGTCAACGCTGCTGCTCCCTGACGACAAGGTGATTGTCGTCGATCTGCCGGGCAGGCGCGGCAGCCGCTTCAATGGCGGCAGCCGGGTAGCGGCGGAGCTGCGCCGCATGGGGCTGATCCATGTCGATCTGCTCATCCTGTCGCACGCCCAGTCCGATCATCTCGGTGGCGCGTTGACCCTGCTGCGGCAGCTCAACCACATCGGTGAAATCTGGCTGCCCGATGTGCCGGCGGCGCACAGTGATCGCCGCGTCCAACGCATTGTGGCATGGGCAGAGCGGCATCACGCCACGCTGCGCTGGATGGCAGCGGGTGATACCGCGCAGTTCGGTGACACGGCGCTCAACATTCTCTGGCCACCGCGCCATTTCGATCCGCCCAATGCCAACAACGGCTCGCTGGTCGTAACTGCCAATATCACCGGCCCACATCGACTGCTCTGGCCGGGCGATATGGAGGCACCGGTGGAGCGACAACTGTTGCCGACACTGCAGCCGGTGGAGGCGATGTTGATGCCGCACCACGGCAGCAACACCTCCAGCACCCCCGCCCTGCTGGCTCGCCTGCGACTCAAACTGGCCATCGCCCAGACCGGCTACCACAACCGCTTCAACTTCCCCCGCCCCGATGTCGTGGCGCGCTACCGTGCGCTCGGCAGCATGGTCAAGAACAGCGCCGAGGGGGCGCTCACCATCAACTGGCCGGATGATCGGATGGCGGTCACGCAATACCAGCCGCCGACCAACCGGCGCAGAGCACTCGCCCGCCGCCTATGGCACTGGATGCACTGAGCGTTACAATGTTGTCGCATGCGACCAAGGCGTGCTATGGTTACGTTCACATTCACGATGGGAGCGCCTATATGCCACAGTTGTTCATTGTATTGTCGATGCTCTTAGCTTGGTCGGTTCACGCGACAGCGGAACCATATCTCCTTCAACACGCCAGCTTTGGCAACAAAGGAGATATGCCGTTCAAGCAGGCTAGCGGCTTGGATTACAGTGAGCAGGGTCAAAAACTCTATGTTACGTCGAGCGATCACCTCTACATCCTTGATGCGGAAACACTATCGATCGAACGCGACTTACCGCTCACTGGCAAAAATAAAATTTTTGATGCCGCCAAAGCGAGTGATGTGGCGCACCTGTCTGACCATCGCGTTGCTATTGCAAACAGTTCGGATAAGACCATCGCCATTTTGGATGCAACGCTGAAGCTGCAAACGCTGCTTGGTCAGGGCGAGGATAAGGAGAGTCGGTTAAGTAGCCCCTCTTATCTGAGCTATAGTGATCAGAAACGCATCTACACAACAGACGAAAATAACCATCGCATTTCGGTCTTCTCCACAGCCGGTTTGTTTTTGTACACGTTTGGTGATTACGATCAAGACAAAAAACGCGCGCTCAACAAGCCATTTGCCATCGATACCGACGCATATGAGAACAGCTACGTGCTCGATCGCCCCAAAGAGGGCAACCGTCTGTCCATCTACAACCCCTCCGGAGAGCTGCAACAACAGATCGGCGCAAAACAGCTGAGCAAATTGTTCCACACCAAACGCAGTGTCATCACTGCGATTGCTAGTAGACCGGATGGCACACTCTTCCTCGCGGATGCCAACAGCGGAAAAATCATCCTCTTTAACCCGGAAAATATGCACCCCATCGAGACCTTCGGTACCGTTGGAAAGGGGCGCGGCCAATTCAAAAAAGTATCTCACATGCGTTATAATCGTAAGAAAAACCAGCTGGCTGTGATCGACAACCGCAACCACGCGTTAGAACTCATTCAATTCAGCAAGCCAGCGCGACCTGTCGAACCGCACGCGGACATCATCTCCTTCCGGGAGACATCGGTATTGAAAACAGAGTGTCCCATCTCCTATCTCTACGACAGCCGCAGAGAGCTCTGTATCGACACAGACAACAAGCGCGTTTTGATTCGAACCTACCAGCATAAAAAGGCCATCGCACTCAAGGCTCCGTTTAAAGCGCCAGTGCGTGCAGCTTTTGATCACAACATGTTGCTGATTCTGGATAAAGAGAGCGTGTTTGTTTTCTCCCATGACGGCCAGTATCAGTTCACCATCGGGCGCAAGGGGCGGAGCCAAGGTGAATTTCAGAAGCCTGCAGGCGTAGCGCTGGCCAAGCGCATCTATGTTGCAGATACAGGTAACGCGCGTGTTCAAGTTTTCAGCCGCAATGGCGTGTTTCTGCAAACAATCGGCGACGGCAAGGATGAGAAGAGTGCATTGCAGGAACCTGTCGCCATCACAACCGACCAACAGGGTGATATCTACGTTGCAGACAATGGCAGGCACAGCATTGTCGTCTATTCTCCTCAAGGCAAGCTGCGCAATGAAATCAAGGAGGCGGAAGACAACCCCCGTTTCTTCGAACAAGTTTTTGATTTGAGCGTGGACGCCAACAATCATCTCTACGCGCTGGTACAGACCCCGACCAATCAACGTGCGGTGCGGGTTTACAAAAACGACCGGCCGCTGTTCCGCTTCTCACCCAGTTATCGTCAGGCGACAACCGGCATGGATAAAAGCTGGACCACGGATGCGCCGCACGATAGCCAAGGCGGTCTTGGGGATCTCGCCGCCTCTCTCCTCTCTCCACTGAACAAGCTGGGCAGCTCTCTCAGCTCACTGGGGAGCATGTTTACATCACAAAGCTGGATTTTTAACCGGATACCGAACAAAGAGTCGACCATTGCCATGGTAGATCTCAAGCAAGGTGTTCGACACACTTTTTACGTGTCCGATATTCCACAAGCGCCACAAATCCCCCGTGTTGGGGGTGACGCGGAGCAGCTTAAGCTCCGTTGGCAAGCTCCTGCCCGAACATTTCAGGGTAGTTATCGCCTGTATGGTATCGACAACCATGATCAGCTGCAGATTGTGTATGAAGGAAAGCAGCAGCAAATCAGTATCGCACGGCGTGCGACAATCGGCACCCGCTACCGCATCGCCCTCATCAGCCACGATGGCAAACACGGTTATCTGTCGCCCATATTCACCGACTATTTTCAAACCGGACTGTCGTACTACAAGACTGGAAAATACCAGCATGCGCTGGAGCTGTTTGAACAAGCGGCGCAGGAGTACCCCCAACATGCGGCAAACTTGGAGTATCTAGGTAAAACCCTCAGCATGTTGGGTCGAACAGAGGATGCCATGCAGGCATTCGAAAAACTGCGGCATCTCAAGGGGCATGCGGCGCATGGCTATCACCTACAGATCCAGCTTCATCTACAGGCGCACAACTGGCTGGCGGCCAAAAAAGTCGTTGACCAAAGCATTCAGGCGCATGCCGCTGATGATGTCACATACGGTTATTGTGCCGATGCCCTGACGGGTTTAGATGATCTGCTTGGTGCCATTGACTGCACAGAAAAGGCCGCACAGCTGGCGCCTGAAAAACTTATATGGCAATTCAATCTGGCAAAGCTCTATCAGAGCATGCAGGAACATCAGCAGGCTGTGGAGATCATGAGCAAGGCCATGCGCAACATCCATGGCAAACATGCCCAACAATGGCTTGCAGCGGGCAAAACCTACCACGCCATTCAAGCGGATGAGATGGCCATCAAGGCGCTGGATCAGGCGCTGAAAATCAAGCCCGATTTGACAGAAGCCTTGGTGCTTCAGGCACGTCTCTATCTGGACAAGGGCGACCTTGTCTCCGCGCGGCAATTAATCACCCGGATAGCATCGATCCCTCACCTCGAAGCTGTCGCCGCCCTGATTCAAGGTCGTATCGCACTGATGGAAGGCAGAGAGATGCCTGCTCGACTCTACCTCCACAAAGCGACCAAGTTGGATCCCACTCTCTCAGAAGCGTGGATCTATCTGGCGAAAGCCAGCATCGCAAAACATGATTACACATCGGCGAAGAAAGCTCTCGAATCTGCCATTCGAGCCGACAACAGATCGTATGAAGCACATATGGCCATGGGAGAGGTCTGCCTGCATGAAGCTGATGCGACGTGTGCGGTCACAGCCTTCACCCATGCCAACAGCATCAATCAGGGATATGACCCCATGCTCGGCCTTGGTCGCAGCTTGCTGCTGGCCAAGAAATACTCGCAAGCGTCGCAAGTTGCCGACAGGCTTGACCAGAATCACCCTGCCGACCTGAAGGTGCTAACGCTCAAAGCCGATATTGCCCTGGCCATGGGGCAATTCAGCAATGGCATCAACATCCTCAAACAGGCGCTAAAAATCAATCCGACCAATTCGGATACCCATATGCATCTGGCCAAGGCCTATTTTGACAACCATCTGTATGATCTGGCCGCTGCATCGGCCAAGCAGGCGGCGACACTGAGTCCCGCCAACACCGAACCGCTGCTGCTGCTCAGTTCGATCTTGTTGGCGCAGCAGATGTTTGACCCTGCAATTGAGATGATGAATAAGGTTGTCGCGCTGGATCCTACCAATCCAGATTACAAGCAGCGGATAGATGCCATCTACCTGATGAAAAAGAGCGCACAGGAAAATCGCGGCGCGGCCATGCTTGCGCTGTCCAAGCCCGAATTTCACCACATCTTTTCAGCCGCCTATAAGCGCTATATTGATCATCCTGTCGCTACAGTCACCCTGCGAAACGACTCGGCCATGGATGTTCAGAATGTCAAATTAAACTTCTATATCAAAGGGTTGATGGACTTTCCGACATCGAAAAATATTCCCAAAATCAAGGCCAAAAGCAGCGTCAGCGTTCCCCTGCTGGCCACATTCAACAACAGCATGCTCAGTATCGATGAAGACATGGGTGTGCAGACTGAAGTGAGTGCTGAGTACTACTTCGGAGGCCAGCCCCAGGTTGCCAAACGACAACAAACCGTCACCATCTACGGGAAGAATGCCATGGTATGGCATGCGCTGGAGATGGTCGGAGCGTTTGTCACGCCGAAAGATCAGTTGCTTAACGATTTTACCCGCCAGACAGTCAACACCTATCGACATAACAAAAATGTCTTGAATGACAAATTGGGCAAAGCCATGGTGATCTTTGAGACACTGCACGCCATGGGCATGAAGTATTTGGAGGATCCGAACAACCCCTACTCAAAACTCGGTGATCAACAGGTCGACAGCGTACAGTTTCCGAGGGAGACACTGAAGGTGCTGAGTGGTGACTGTGATGATCTGTCTATCCTGTTATCGGCCGCATTGGAAAACATCGGCATACGCACCGCAATCCTTGATGTGCCCGGGCACCTGCTGCTGATGTTCAACACCGGTGTGAGTGCATCTCAAAAATTCCGCATTAGCTCCAACGACAAGCTGCTGGCGATTGTCGATAACCAGGTATGGGTTCCGCTGGAGGCCACGCTGATCGCCTCAACATTTTCCGAAGCGTGGTCGGAAGGCGCCAGAAAATATCACCTCTACCGGAAAAAAGGGGCGTTGAAGGTGATGCAGCTGTCACATGCGTGGAAGCAGTATCACCCTGTTACACTGCCGCCGGCGCCATTTCACATCACGCTGCCATCGCCGGAGAAGGTGAAGCCGTTGATTCAGCGTGAGTGGGAGCTACTAACCGTGCAAGCTGTGGATCGATTGCTGCAGCCTTACAAATACATGTTGGCATCCAATCCCAACGACGTTGAAACCAGAATGCAAATCGCCATTATCCTTGCGCGCAACGGTCTGCTGGCACGCGCCTCGAAGGAGCTGAATGCCATCCTCAATGTGGACAAGCATGATACCTCTGCGATCAACAATATGGGGAACATTGAATTTCTCCGGCAACACTACGCGGAAGCGATCTCATGGTATCAGCGCGCCTTCAAGCTGGCACCTGATAATGCCCACATCGCCATGAATATCTCCATGGCTTACTACAAGCAAGGGGATCTTCACAAAGCATCTGATTTCTTCAAACAGGCTAAGCGGATTGATGCCAAGGTGAGCGTGCAATACAAAGCATTTGCGATGCTACTGCGTGAATAACAGAGGAGAATCAGATGTTCAGAGTTCGTGATATTATGACCGCTATTGTAGTTATCAGTGTTTCGCTATCTCTTATGCAGTCAGCGTCGTGCGCAGAATCAGGTTTCTTTGGCAAACTATGGGATAAAATCCAGTCTGCTGCCCCCAAACCGAAGGCGGTCGATATTACCAAGACCGCGGTGATGGGGGTGCGCGGTGCGGAAACCACTGAAACCGCAATCCGCCCTTACTGGGATCATGACCTCTCCGAAGACAGGCGCTTTCAGGAGGAGCTCAAGACATTCAAGCAGGCCAGCAAGGAGTGTCAGCATGGTAAGGCACGCAAGGGTGCGGATGAGTTGACTGTACTGGCAGACAACTCACCATACGCCATCATCCAAGCCAACTCCCTGCTGGCTCTGGCGGCTTGTTATCATCAACTGAAGAAACAGCATCTGGCAAACAAGCGACTGCGCCTGTTTATCAAAAAGTTTCCCAATCATCCATCCGCCAAAGATGTGAAGCATTACCTCGGCAGCCATCATCACCACAAATAGCCATTTCATATGGTTCTGATCAAGCGACTAAGCCAATTCCGCCACTTGGAAAGTGTGCTTATCGCTTTGATGACTGTGGCAGCGTTTTCTCTTGTCTTCATCCGTCCGGGCATTATGGAGACATTTGAACGCACCCTCTATGACCAGTACATGCAGCTCAGAGGCAGTATTCCTACAGAGCAGAAAATAGTGATTGCCACCATTGATGACAGGTCGTTGGCTGAAATCGGACGTTGGCCTTGGTCACGCGACAAAATGGCCACCATGATTGAGCATATCTTGGGGCACTATAAGGCCAAAGTGATCGGTTTTGATATCACATTTTCTGAGCCGCAGCGCAATCCGTTGAAAGAGAGTATCGATATTTTGATGCAGAAAGAGGGCGCCTCTCACAAGATGGCGACACATTTGCGCGCCTATCGTGCGTTGGGCGATGTCGATGCAAAATTAGAACAGGTGATGAAACAGTATCATGACCGCATTGTATCCGGCTACTTCTTCTATGCCGGCAACCCACCCAAGCTGGCCAAGCAGCGACTACCGGCACAGCAATCCATGCTATTACCATTTGCACTGGCCTCCGCCCGCAAAGATGCCATGGCATGGTTGCCGCACATGGAAGGACTTGAAACCAACATCCCACGTTTCACGCGTGCAACCGACGCCAGTGGTTTTTTCAATTTTTTCCCTGACCCAGACGGGATCGTCAGAAGAACACCGCTTATTGCGGCAATGAATCAGCGCATCTATCCCAGCATGGCGCTGCAGACGATGCGCAAGGCGGCTGGTAATCCACCCGTATCTGTGCAGATAGATCGCACTGGCGTGCACGCCATCCAGATCGGGACGCAGATTGTGCATACCGATCCGCATGGGCTGATGTTGATCAATCACTATGGCAAAGCGGGAACATTTCAACACATATCCGCAGTGGATATCCTCCACAATCGCGCAGACCCTGAGGCTCTTCGTGATGCCATTGTATTGATTGGCGTGACGGCCATCGGGATTTACGATATCAGACCCAGCCCGTTTGATGCCTACTTTCCGGGGATCGAGGGGCATGCAGCAACCATTGCCAATCTCCTCAACCATGAAGAGATCTACCGCCCCGCCTTGATGGACGTACTGGAGAGTTTCGGGCTGCTTACGCTGGCGCTGGTTGCGGCATTCACCGTGCGCAAACGCCCGCCATTGGTTCAGGGCATGACTATCGCAGCATTTCCTCTGCTGCTGATTATCAGTGCCTTTCTGCTATTTGTTTACGAACATATCTGGTTTAAGGTGGCCTACCTGCTGGTCGCGTGCCTCATCACGACTATTCCGGTCTCATTGACAGAATATATACTCGAATCGCGCAGACGATCGTTTATACACAACGCCTTCGAACACTACCTCTCCCCCGGCGTCATTCGTGAGCTCATTGATAAGCCGGACATGCTGAAACTGGGCGGGGAAGAGCGCCATATGACAGCTATGTTCTCCGATATCGCCAACTTTTCATCTTTTTCGGAGAAAATGAACCCCAAAGAGCTGGTGCAATTTCTTAACATGTACCTCACTGCCATGAGCGACATCATCCTCAAACATGGTGGCACGATCGACAAGTATGAAGGCGATGCGGTGATTGCGTTTTTTGGCGCCCCGGTAGTAATGGAAGATCATGCCAAACGCGCTGTACTTGCCGCGCTTGAACAGCAGGAGCAGCTCGCCAAACTGCGGAAAGTGTGGCGCGGAAAGGGGTTGCCCGCTATTCATATTCGCCTCGGCCTCAATAGTGGGCCGATGATTGTCGGCAACATGGGCACCTCGACGCGGATGGATTACACCATGATGGGCGACCACGTTAACTTGGCCGCTCGTCTGGAAAGCATCGGCAAATTCTATCAATTGCCCATACTGATTTCGCATCACACATATGCATTGATCCATGCAGAGATTATGTGTCGGTTTGTTGATCGTGTGCGCGTGGTTGGGCGCGATCATCCTGTCGATATCTACCAACCATTGGCTCCGCTTCGTGACATTGCAAATGATGCCATAGAGGCAGATAGCAGCTATCAACAGGCTTGGCAGACGGCCATGGTTGCACGCGATTTTCACGCCGCATGGCATGCCATCGCAACATTGAAGGCGCGCTATCCGGATGATCCGCTCTACAGTGTGATGAGCAAGCGTATTGAGCAGCTGCGTGACAACCCGCCAGCGGCCAGCTGGGACGGCGTATTCAACCTGCGCAGAAAATAAACGCACCCACGCGGAGATTGTTGACAGGCGTGCGGCGCCGCTGAAGATGCTGGCTTACGCATTCGCGATCGAGGAGCCTCCATTGTCCCATAGCAACGAACCATCTGCAGTCACCAAACCCACCATGATGGATTACCGCCGTCATATGATTGTCTGTGTCGGGCCGCGCTGTACCGATGGTGGCGGGCAGGCGCTGTACGATTCGCTGGGTGAAAAATTCAAAGCTGCCGGCCTGAATAAGGGTGATCTGCGTGTCAAACGGAGCCGCGCCACCTGTTTCGGCACCTGCAAGGGCGGGCCGCTGCTGGCCATTCAGCCCGATGGCATCTGGTACTACAACGTCACCGACGCCAATCTGGATCGCATCATCACCGAACACCTGATCGGCGGCGAGCCGGTCGAGGCGCTGATCTACCATCGGGGGCCGGGTAGTATCGATTGTGGTTGAGCCAACTGTGCCCGACCACTTCAACGAGGCGGAGCGCGAGGCGATCTATCGGGTGATCCGCGCCCGCCGCGACATGCGTCACTTTGCCGGTGGTGTGGTGGCGCCCGAGGTGTTGCAGCGCATTTTGGAAGCGGCACACAGTGCGCCATCGGTCGGCATGATGCAGCCGTGGCGTTTTGTGCGCATTACGGAATCGGCACTGCGCGAACAGCTGGCAGCCCTAGTGGCGGCAGAGAAAGAGCGCACTGCCGATGCGATGGATGCGCGCCGCGCCGAGTTCATGCGCCTGAAGGTGGAGGGGATTCGCGACTGCGCCGAGCTGATTGCCGTTGTGCTGGCAGCCGATGACGGCACCATCTTCGGCCGCCGCACCATGCCGGAGGAGATGGCGCTCTGCTCGGTCTCCTGCGCCATCGAGAATATGTGGCTGGCCGCCCGCGCCGAAAATCTCGGCATGGGCTGGGTCTCCTTCTTCGCGCCGGAGGATGTCGCCGCGCTGCTCCACTGCCCCGCCGGCGCCAAACCGATCGCCCTGCTCTGTCTAGGACCGGTCACCCGGTTCTACGATCAGCCGATGCTGCAGACCGAAGGGTGGCGCACCCCGGCGGCAATCGATACCGTGATGAGCGAAAACAGCTATCCAGCGGAGGGCGACAACTAGTTGGAGGCGGAACCACACACCCTCATGAGCTATGAGGCGCTGGAGAATCTGCGCCGCAACCACCCCGCCTGGCGGCTGTTGCGTGCCGATTCTGCGCCGCTGGTGGTCTCCTTTTTGCAGCGGATTTTCATTGCCGCCAACCGCCGCGAAATGGCGCAGGCCGATCTGGTCGAGGCGCTGGAGGATGAGCTCTACGCCCTGCGCGAGCGGCTCGGTGAGGAGAGCTACCCCGGCACGGCGCAGGATTATCTGAATCACTGGGCGGACAATGAACGCGGCTGGCTGCGCAAATTCTATCCGCACCACTCCGATGAGCCCCATTTTGATCTGACACCGGCCACCGAAAAGGGCATTCGCTGGCTCGCCTCGCTTGTCGAGCGCAGCTTTGTCGGCACCGAATCGCGCCTGCTGACGCTCTTTGACCTGCTGCATCAGATTGCCGAGGGGAGCGAGACCGACCCCAAGCTGCGCATCGCCGAGCTGCGCCGCAAACGGCGGGCGATCGACAAGGAGATCAAGCAGATTCAGGCGGGCGATATTCCGCTGCTTGATGAGACGGCGCTCAAAGATCGCTTTCAGCAGTTTGTCATGATGGCCGGTGAGCTGCTCAGCGATTTTCGCGAGGTGGAGCAGAATTTCCGCCTGCTCGACCGCCACGTGCGTGAGCGGATCGCTCTCTGGGAAGGAGGCAAGGGGGAGCTGCTGGCCGATATTCTCAGCGAGTGCGATGAGATCACCGACTCCGATCAGGGCAAGAGCTTCCGCGCCTTCTGGGATTTTCTCATGTCTAGCCAGCGGCAGGAGGAGCTCACCGCGCTGCTCGATAAGGTGATGGCGTTGCCGCCGGTGGCCGAGAGCCGGCCGGATCAACGCCTGCGCCGCATCCACTACGACTGGCTGGCTGCCGGCGAACACACCCAGCGCATGGTCGCGCAGCTCTCCAGCCAGCTGCGCCGTTTTCTCGATGATAAGGCGTGGCTGGAGAATCGGCGCATTATGGAGATTTTGCGCAGCATCAAGGCCGGCGCGCGCGACTGCATGAGCGAGCCGCCGACGGGTGATTTTATGAGCATCGATGCGATCGGGCTCGAGTTTGTCCTGCCGATGGAGCGGCCGCTCTACCAGCCGCCACTGCAAGCGGCGATTGCCGAGATTACACTGGAGATGGGGGAAGAGAGTGACGAGAGTGATGCGCTCTTCTCGCAGATTGTGGTCGATAAAGGGCGGCTGAAACGGGCGCTGGCCAAGGCACTGCAGCAGCAAGAGCAGATCACACTGCGTGAACTGCTGGAGATTGAGCCGCTGCAGCATGGTTTGGCCGAGCTGTTGGCCTGGCTGGAGCTGGCCGGTGAGCAGCCGCGCTGCGTGGTTGATGAGAGGCGCGTCGAATCGATCTACTGGCCGCTCGGTGACAACCTCTACCGGCGCGCCGAACTGCCCTATCTGCTGTTTGTGAGGTAACTATGGATGAGGTGATGATGGAGATGGAAAGTGATGCGAGCGGCACACCAACCAGCGCCCAGAGTACGCGGCATCCGCGGTTGTCGGCGGTGGTGATTGCGCTCTGCAAGGGGGCGGTGGATCGGCAGGCGGATCTGCGTCTCTGGCAGGATCTGCTGCAGCTGCAGGCAGCGGTGGCGGAGTATGTGGAGGTGCTGGGGTTGCGATTGCATCTCGATGAGGCGGAGGGGTACGCCTTTCTGCAATCCCAAACGCAGGAGGATGAGGCGGAGAAGTTGCCGAGGTTGGTGGCGCGGCGGCAGCTCTCTTTTCCGGTCAGTCTGCTGCTGGCGCTGCTGCGCGAAAAGATGGCCGAGGCGGATGCCTCCGGTGAGGGGCAGCGGGTGATTGTCTCGCGTGATGAGGTGGTGGAGATGATCCGTGTTTTTCTGCCGGCCGGTAGTAACGAGGTGCGGCTGATTGATCAGGTCGATGGCTATCTCAATCAGGTGATCAAGATGGGCTTTGCCCGCCGACTGAAGGGGGAGGAGAAGATGATCGAGCTGCATCGCATCATCAAATCGTTTGTCGATGCGCAGTGGCTGAGCGAGTTTGACGTCCGTCTGCAAGCCTATCGGCAACATCTGGCAGCGGCGGAGGCGCGAGCATGAGTGAACAGATCGGCGAGTTGGCGCTGGAGTTTGTGCATGATGATGACTTGACCGGCTTCCGCCTGCAGCGGCTGGAGGTGTTCAACTGGGGCACCTTCGACGGCAAGGTCTGGCCCTTCTATCTGCACGGCAAAAACGGACTGCTCACCGGCGACATCGGCTCCGGCAAATCGACGCTGGTCGATGCGGTGACCACGCTGTTGGTGCCGGCGCACCGCGTGGCCTACAACAAGGCGGCGGGGGCGGCCAACAAGGAGCGGGATCTGCGCTCCTATGTGCTGGGTTACTACAAATCGGCGCAGAGCGAGGCGGTCGGCAGTGCCAAGCCGGTGGCGCTGCGCGATCACCGCAACTACTCGGTGATTCTCGGCGTCTTTCACAACAGCGGCTACGAGCAGACGGTGACGCTGGCGCAGGTCTTCTGGTTCCGCCATCCGCAGGGGCAGCCGGAGCGTTTTTACGTGGTCGCCGACCGCGAGCTCTCCATTCAGCAGGATTTCGGCCATTTCGGTAGCGATATGGCGCAACTGCGCAAGCGGTTGAAGCAGAGCGATGTGCAGCTGTTCGATAATTTCCCCGCCTACGGTGCCCACTTCCGCCGCCGCTTCGGCATCAATAATGAGCAGGCGCTGGAGCTGTTTCATCAGACAGTCTCGCTCAAGGCGATCGGCAATCTCACCGATTTCGTGCGCCAGCATATGCTCGAGCCGTTCGATGTGGCACCGCGCATCGATGCCCTGATTGCCCATTTCAACGACCTCGACCGCGCCCATCAGGCGGTACTCACCGCCAAGCGGCAGGTGTCGCTGCTCACACCGCTGGTGGCTGACTGCCACCACTTCGCCGCGCAGAGCGATGAGCGGGCGTCACTGGAGCGCTGCCGGACGGCGCTGCCCTACTATTTTGCCGCCATTAAACGGGAGCTGCTGGAGCAGCGCATCGCCAAGCTCGATGCGGAGGCGGCGCGGCTGCAATCGCAAATTAGTCGGCTGGCGCAGCAGGTGACAGCAGCGCGGCAACAGGAGAAGGCGCTGGAGCGCGCCATGGCCGATCAGGGCGGCGACCGTATCGCCCAGCTGGAGGCGGCCATCGCCGACAAGCAGCGCGAGAAGCAGCAGGCACTGCAGCGGGCGGCGCGCTACGATGCACTGATTGCGCAGCTGGAGCTGCCGGCGGTGAAGGATGTGACCACCTTTCTACAGCATCAGCAGCAGTGTCAGGCGATGTGTGATGAACTGGAGGCGGCGGAGGCGGAGCATCAGAACCAGCTCAATGAACTGGGCGCGGAGATGGTCGCCGGCAAGCGCGAGTACGATGCGCTGCAGCAGGAGCTGCATGGGCTGAAGCAGCGCAAGAGCAATATCAATGAGCGCCAGATCGCCATCCGCGCAAAGCTCTGCAGTGCGCTGCAGATCGATGAACAGCGCATGCCCTTCGCCGGCGAGCTGATTCGGGTGCGCGATGAGGCGCGCGACTGGCAGGGGGCAGCGGAGCGGCTGCTGCACAACTTCGCCCTCTCACTGCTGGTTGATGATGCCGACTATGCGCGCGTCGCCGACTGGGTGAACAGCCATCATCTGCAGGGGCGGCTGGTCTATTTCCGCGTGCGCCCGCATCGTCAGGTCAGCGTAGAGCCGCAGCCCGATTCGCTGCTGCACAAGCTGGAGGTCAAGCCCGATTCGCCATTTTATGACTGGCTACAGCAGGAGCTGGCGGCGCGCTTCGACTACGCCTGTTGCGCCGATATGACGCAGTTCCGGCGCGAAACGCGGGCGATCACGCGCCACGGGCAGATCAAATCGCAGGGCGGTCGACACGAGAAGGATGACCGCCACCGGCTCGATGATC
>JALUXN010000314.1 GCA_027018975.1 Mariprofundaceae bacterium
GTAAAACAAAAAGGAAATGGTGCGCGGTACTGGATTCGAACCAGTGACCTCTCGCTTCGGAGGCGAGTGCTCTATCCAGCTGAGCTAACCGCGCAGGTTTTTGTGACCGTCGGCAATCTATTGGTTTCAAATGATAATTCAAACAGGATGGTCACCGCATGGTCACAATTTGGTCACATCACTTTTTTGAGCGTTAACCCAGAATCTATCAACCCACTGATTTGCCTTTACTTTAACATGGTCACATGCCCCAATACCCACATATGACCTTTATCTTCGGAGGGCAGTGCTCTATCCAGCTGAGCTAAGGGTGCATTAAAAGATTAATTATCAATATGTTAACCATACATCTTGCCACAATAGCCGCCCAAGGGCAAGTGTCGTTGCAGATGCGCGGATTGTAATGAATATTCGCGAAAATGAAACCGCACATATCCGACACCCATGATGATTGGGCACATTGCTGCAGCGCCCGCTCGGCTGGCCGCTTCACAAGTCGCAGCAATCATTTGCACTGATCGGCTTCATCGGAAAGAATCGCACCCAATGAATATCTATCTTGCAACCATCGATCACCCCAACCACAGAGCATCACTGTGAGCGCGTCGATTCTATTTGTCTTGGCCGGCTGCCTGACCCTAGCGGCTGCAGCCATCATCTGGCGCCGTGCGTTGGCGGGGTCGTCGAACGATTCAGCGGCGACAGATCACCAGACATCGAGCAACGCCATTGTCGGCCTGATGTTTCTGGTCATCGTGCTGAATATCTGGGCGGTGCATCTGCTCGGCTCCCTCTCTGATGCCGGCATCAATTTCACGTTGGCCACCGCCACCGCCATTCTCACGCTTCTGATTCATGTCATCTACACCGCTGGTATTCTGCGCCACGGCATTCAGGGGCTCGGCCTCTTCCTGCTGCCCGGTACCGCCGTGCCGCTGCTGCTTATTCCGATTCTGCCTGAGGCGCACACACCCAACTGGGTGCTCACCGACTCGCTGCTGGAGACCGGCCACCTGCTCATCTCCATCGTTGCCTACGCTATCCTGACACTGGCAGCGATCCACGCCATTATGCAGATCATGCTGGACCGGGCGTTGAAGAAGAAACGCCTCTCGCTGCTGGTGCAGTCACTGCCACCGTTGATGGATGTCGAACGCCATATGTTTGCACAGGTGAAAATATCAACCATCTTGATCACCATCAGCATCCTGACCGGCCTGACTTGGCAGTGGGTGGAGTACCACCACTTTGCGCTGTTCACGCACAAAGTACTGCTGGCGCTCTTCACGCTATCGCTGCTGATGACGCTGCAATACAAACGCCGCCACGCCAGCTGGCCGTCGCGCGTCGCCAGCCGGGCGGTGCTAATCTCTTACGTTACGCTGATACTGGCCTACTTCGGAGTACAGCTGATCGAGTCCCTGATCCACTAACCCGGTGCGCCTGTTGACATGAACAAACACCGCGCACCCTTGTGATCCACCACCCATGAGCCCTGTCCATGCATGACTTCCCCATGGCGCTGGCTGCCGGCACGCTCTTCTTCCTGCTGCTTGTCTCCGCCTTCTTCTCCGGCTCTGAAACCGCGCTGACCCGTGCCCGCCGCGCCTATCTGCGCGTGCGCAGTGAGCAGGGCAATCGCGGCGCACAACATGCCGAAGCGCTGCTCGACCAGCCGGAGCACATGCTCTCCACCATCCTGCTCGGCAACAACTTCGTCAACATCGCCGCCTCCTCGCTGGCCACCGCTCTATTTGTCGCCGCATTCGGTCAGGCAGGCATCATCTACGCCACCATCGCCATGACTGTGGTGGTGCTGATTTTTGCCGAGATCCTGCCGAAAACGATCGCCGTAGCGCATGCCGAGACAATCGCCTGCCGCGTCGCGCCGCCGATGCACGCCATCCAGCGGCTACTCAAACCGCTAATCAATGCGCTGATGGCCTGTATTTCGCTGCTCAAGCGTCTCTTTCGCGTCACCGATCAGGCCGAAACACCGCTCACCCACAAAGAGCTCTCCAGCATGATCGATATGAGTGCGGAGACCGGCGTGCTGGATCGCGCCAGAGAGCAGATGTTGAGCAACAGTCTCAATCTGCACGAGGTGGCGGTGAAATCGCTGATGACTCCGCGCCAGCAGATTCGCATGCTCGACGGTAACCAGAGTGTGCAGGCCTGCACTGAGGCGGCATGCGCCGGCCCCCACTCGCGCTACCCCGTCTATCTCGGCAAGCCGGACAACCTGATCGGCATCGTCCACCTGCGCGATCTGCTCAAACTCTCCACGCCACAGCAGCGCCTCTGCGATGCGATGATCTGGAAAAATCCCCCCTTCATCCCGACCACCAAAAATGCGCTGGCGCAGCTCTTCGACTTTCAGAGTAACCACCTGCATATGGCGATTATTGTCGATGAGTTCGGCGATATTGAGGGGCTGATTACGCTGGAGGATATTATCGAGGAGATTGTCGGCGAGATTCACGACGAGTCGGACATTCCACCGCAACTCGATATGTGGCCACAACCGGACGGCTCACTGGTCACCGCCGCCACCGTCGCCCTGCACGACATCAATCAGGCGCTCGACAGCGATCTGCCCGAAGAGAGCGCCACCACCATCGGCGGCCTGATTGTCCATATCCTCGGCGACATCCCTGCCGAACGGCTCTGCCTCTGTATCAATAATGTGCGCGTGGAGGTGCTCAGCCTGCGCAACAACTGGATCCAGCGCGTCCGCCTGACTCGCATCAAAGCCGACCACATGACCACGAGAGCAGCCACGGAGTAACTCTGTTACATACACTGCATACACTGCAGGTCGCCGCGGGTTGCGGTGATGCTTGTTGGAAATCAGTACGCAACTATCCAGCTTCATATTGTAACTGTTCAGATCGCCCATGGATTGTTCGATAGCAAGGCGAACACGCGCAGTGTGCTGCACATGAGCATATTCAGCGCAGCTAGCGGTCAAACCGTGGGATGAGCTGAACAGGTAACTATTCAGATCGCCCATGGATTGTTCGATAGCAAGGCGAACACGCGCAGTGTGCTTTTGCACATGAGCATGTTCAACGCAGCTAGCGGGCAAACCGTGGGATGAGCTGAATAGTTACCTGAACAGTTACATCAGCACCAGGTTATCGCGGTGGATCAGCGATGAGAAGTCGTGGAAGCCGAGGATGCGCTTGATCTCGCTGCTGGCGTGGCCCTGAATGCGGCGCACCTCGTCGGCAGTGTAGTTGCACAGGCCGCGCGCGATGACTGTGCTGTCGGCAACAATCTCGACGCAATCACCCTTGTCGAACACCCCCTGCACATCGGTCACGCCGATCGGCAGCAGGCTGCTGCCCTGCTCGGTCAACGCCCGCGCTGCGCCCGCATCGACATGAATCTGGCCACAGGGGCGGAGGATCTCCGTGATCCACTGTTTACGCCGCGCCTGACGATCGACGCCGCAGAGAAAGAGTGTGCCGACATCCTCGCCGGCCAATAGGCGTGTCAATTCGCCCGATTTTTTACCACTAATAATCGCCGCCGTCACACCGGCGCGGGTGGCGATGCGGGCGGCAGCCAATTTGCTCGCCATACCACCGGTGCCGAATGAGGAACCGGCATCACCGGCCATCGCCTCATGGCGCTCATCCAGCTGCGCCACCACGCCGATGCGCGTCGCCTCTCGGCTCTCGCCTGGGTCGGCATCATAGAGTCCATCGACATCGGTCAGCATCACCAGCAGATCGGCATCGACCACCAGACTCACCAGCGCGCCGAGGCTATCGTTGTCGCCGAACTTGATCTCCGCCACCACCACGGTGTCATTCTCGTTGACGATCGGCACGACGCCGGCGGAGAAGAGGGTTTCGCTGGTATTGGAGGTATTGAGATAGCGGCGACGATGGCGCAGGTCATCCTTGGTCAACAGCATCTGCGCCACGCTCTTGCCGTGCCGCTCGAACGCCTGCCCATAGGCGCGCATCAGCTTGGGCTGGCCGATCGCCGCGGCCGCCTGTTTTTCATGCACAGAGAGTTCGCGATGCAGCCAGTGCATCCGCACCCGCCCCAGCGCTACCGAGCCGGAGGTGACCACCACCACCTGTACACCATCGGCCATCAACAGCGCCAGCTCATCGACCAGACGATCGATCACATCCTGACGAATCCCCGTCTCGGCATCGGCGAGCAGCGAACTGCCGACCTTCACCACCACGCGGCGTACCCGTTTGAGATCGCTGCGTCCGCTGATCAGCATGGCGTATCCGTCTCCGCAGCGCGTTCTGCCACCCGCGCCGCGCGGGCGCTCAGCACCTGGTCGTAGATGTGGTGGAGCAGCAGTTTCACCCCTTCGCCGCTCACGGCCGAGATGGAGAAGTGGGGCAGGCCGGTCGCTTCTGCCGCCGCCAGCGCCGCTTGCCGCTCCTCATCGAGCAGCACATCGATTTTATTTAACACCAGAATGCGCGGCTTGCGCCAGAGCGCATCGCCGTAGCTGCGCAGCTCGGTCTCGATCTCGGCAATCTGTTCGCCGACCGACTTGCCATCCTCGCAGCAGGCATCGACCAGATGCAGCAGCAGGGCGGTGCGCTCGATGTGGCGCAGGAAACGGTCGCCCAACCCGCGGCCGGTGTGCGCCCCCTCGATCAGACCGGGAATATCGGCCACCACAAAGCCGTCGCCATCGTCCATAAAGACCTGTCCCAGCTTCGGCTTCAGAGTGGTGAAGGGGTAATCGGCAATCTTCGGGCGGGCGTTGGAGATGCGGGAGAGCAGCGTCGATTTGCCGGCATTGGGCAGCCCGACGAGGCCGACATCGGCCATCAGTTTCAGTTCGAGGAAACGGATCCCCTGCTCGCCCTCGGTGCCCGGTTGCGAATAGCGCGGTGCGCGGTTGGTGCTGGTGGCAAAGCGGGCGTTGCCCAGCCCGCCCTCGCCGCCACGGGCGAGAATATAGCGCTCACCCTCTTCAGAAAGATCGGCGAGCAGGTGGCCGTCCTCATCGCGCACCATGGTGCCGATCGGCACCTCCATGACAATATCCTCGCCATTCTTGCCGTGACAGTCCGAACCCATACCGGGCTGGCCATTCTTGGCGATCAGCCGCTTGCGCAGATAGAGCTCCTGCAGGGTATTTTTGCGTTCGGAGGCGACAAAAATCACATGTCCACCGCGCCCGCCATCGCCGCCATCCGGCCCCCCTTTGGGGATATACTTCTCCCGCCGGAACGAGGTGCAACCAGAACCGCCGTTGCCGGCGCGAACTTCAATTTTTACTTCATCAATAAAGCGCATG
>JALUXN010000315.1 GCA_027018975.1 Mariprofundaceae bacterium
CATCGACCTGCTGGAGCAGACCTTTGTCCTGCGAACACTCCAACCTTGGTTCGGCAACACAAAAAAACGGCTGATCAAAGCCCCCAAAATCTATATCCGCGACAGCGGCCTGTTGCATGCGTTACTGGATATTGAATCGATGGAGCAGCTCTTTGCGCACCCAGTCTATGGCGTCTCCTATGAAGGCTTTGTGATCGAAAACCTCCTGACACAACTACCCCGCTGGCAGGCCAGCTTCTATCGCAGCGCCAGCGGCGCGGAGTACGATCTCGTTCTCGAACGCGCAGGCCAGCGCATCGCCATTGAAATCAAAGCATCGACCAACCCCAAACTAGGCAGAGGCAACTGGAGTGCGCTGGAGACACTACAGGCTGACCACAGTTTCGTGGTCGCCCCTGTCGATAGCACCTACCCAATCCAGAGAGGGGTGATGGTCGTGCCGCTGAATGAAGCGATCGATCGCCTGCGAAGCATCTAAGCATTTCGGTGAAGCGGGATAACTTACCGCCTACCTGCACGCCGAACCTTGATGCGCGCACCATTTTGCGCAGAGTCAGCGCCATGGCGCAACCCGACGATCCGCAACAGTGGCTGAACGCGCATGGCGACTATCTCTATCGCTATGCCATGTCCCGCATGCACGATAGCGAGATTGCGCAGGATCTGATTCAGGAGACGCTGCTCGCCGCCTGGCGTGGTTACGACAACTTCGCAGGTCAATCGACCATTCGCACCTGGCTGGTCGGCATTCTGAAACACAAAATCATCGACCACATCCGCAAAGAGATCCGCGGCCGCGATCTCAACGATGTCGCCGGCAGCGACCCTACCTCCGCCTACTTCAATCAAGATGGCAGCTGGAGCGAATCGCCACACGCCTGGCGCGACAACCCCGAAGCGCTACTCAACAACGAGCAGTTCCAACAGACACTGCAATCGTGCGTCAAAAAGCTGCCGGCAAAACAGCGTGTCGTCTTTCAGATGCGGGACATTGTTGGCGAAGAGAGCGAAGCGGTCTGTAAGCAGTGCGAGATCACCACGACCAATCTCCACGTACTGCTGCACAGGGCGCGCATGGCACTGCGAAAATGCCTTGAAACGCACTGGTTCGGAGGAGAACGTTCATCATGAAACACGCCTGCCGCCAAGCCACCATGCTCGCCTCCGAAAGCCTCGATCGCCCCTTAACCCTATGGGAGCGACTCAAACTCAAGCTCCATCTCTCCATGTGCCGCAACTGCAGCAACTGCCACGACAGCATGCAGCTGCTCCACCGAGTGCAAACCATGATGCGCGAACAGGAGAGTGAACGCACCCGTCTCAGCGATCAGCAGCGCGACGCCCTACGCCAAGCGCTGGCTCAGAGCATTAAGGCCGCGAACCACCCGCAGGAGTAGCCGACTGCGCTGGCTGCACAGCCTTATCCGCCAGCGCCGCAACATGCAATTTCCAGATATGAAACCCACGACGACCGGCGCGCAACTGCCGCGCAGCCGCCTGTTCTTTGCTGATCGGGCGATCGGAGTGGAAGTAGATCGTCCCATCCGTCGCCACCGCCGCACCGCCATCGCGCGCCGGATCACTGGTCAGCCGCTGCAGATGCGCGCCCTGCCGGTCGATCATCCAGAGATCCCAATTCTCCTTGGTTTTTTCACCTGCTCCTTCGATCCGCGCGCGATTCGATGTAAAGACAATCCAGCGCCCGTCACGGCTCCACGCCGGCTGCAGCTCATTATGCTGACCATCGGTCAACTGCAGCAAATGCGAACCATCCGCATCCATCATGAACAGATGCCAGTGCGCATCGCGGCCATGGCCGGTGCGCGCAGAGAAAAGCAGCCGCTGCCCATCCGGCGAAAATGCCGCCATCATCCCTTCAGCGATACGCCGCTCCGCACCATGGCGCGAAATCTGCACAAGGTACGGGGTCTGATGCCGCACTTGCCAATCATTGAAAGGCAGATGCATCGCACCTGAACGCGAACGATGATGATCGCTCGCTGCATGGGTGATCTTATCACCGCCCGGGCGCGCCGCATCGCCATGCTCCGACACCCACCGCTCGGCAATCAACACACCATCCGCGCGCAGCAGTGCATGCCGAAGCTGCCCATCCAGTCGTCGATCCATGCGCCGCACACCCGCGCCATCACGCCCATCATTGAGCTGCTGCTGCCAGAAAGCCATGCCATCGCGATAGTTCGAGAGAAAGCCGACACGGTGCGCATCCAGCCAGCTGGCCGAGGCCGGCAACAGATCCAGATCGGCCGCCACCACCATCAACGGATCACCGCCATCGGTAGCGCACAGTGACAGCAACGTTTTACCCCCCTGCCGCGCCACCACCAGCATCCGCTTGCCATCCGGCGACAGCCTCGGATAGATCTCCTCACCGCGCGCCTCCAGCGTCACCAGCTCGGCGCCATCGCGTGCCACAATCGGTGCTGAATGATCATGCTGCAACCAGCCCATCAGCGCCTCCGCCGAGGCCGCTTTCCACCCGGCTGTCACAGCCAACAACATCATCACCAGCAGCGCGCCAGAGCGAACTGGAACAGCACGCTTCACCATCATCCGCCCCCTCACTCAGCCAGCTTCAGCTGCCAGATATTCCAGTGCGAACCTGTATCGCTCTGCGGCCGCTTCAGGCTGCGATCGGAGTGAAACACCACCGTCTTGGCATCCATCCACGCCGGCCCGCCATCGCTGGCATTGCGCGCATTGGTCAGGCGAGTGAGGTGGTAATCCTGCATATCCATCATATAGATCGAAGTGCGCGTCACCGTCCCCTTGTAATCACGATTGGAGACAAACAGCAGATGCTTGCCATCCGGGCTGAACTGCGGCTCAAAATCGCCGTACTTAGAGTTGGTCAGCTGCACCAGCTCCTCGCCATCGATGGTCTGCATCCAGAGATCGTAATTGCCATCAGTCTCGCGCACAAAAACGATATGCTGACCATCGGGCGAGATCGTGCCGTCAAAGGCATTCGGGATCATCGTCAACTGACTGTTGCGCCGATCCCAGACATAAAGCACCGGCGGTGCGAGACGGTTGGTCTTGCCGGTTTCGGTCGCCTTGTAAGCCATCTTGAAACGATTGCTGTCAGAGTCGTAAATCCGCCACGTCTGACCGACCAGCTGAAATTGGGGGTTATCACCAAACTCATTCAACAGCTCATTCTGACGCACCTTCTGCAAGCTGGAGTCGTAGCACCATACTTTGCCATCCGGCGTCGCATTGAGATGGAACGGCGCCACGTTACCACGAAAAGCGCCCATTTGACCGATCGCCACATGACTCTCGCCATTGCCCTGCCACATCCATGCGCTAATCGGTCCGCTACGATTGGAGACATAGCCCACACCTCCATCTTTCAGCGCCACGCCGAAACGGATCGCCTCGCGCAACACCATCGGCTTGACGGCACGCGAGGCGGCCAGCGGCGAATATTTGGAGACACGCTCCACGCCATAATCCTCAATATGATGGGTGCTGAACACCAAGAAATCGCCAGCCACTGAAGGATAGATCGCATCAACCCCCTTCTTCACAATCAGCGGCGAAACCGGATAAAGCGGCGCCGCACCGTTGGGATCGTTATCATGATGACGTGCCGAAGCCAGCGACGGCAGCGCCAGCATGGCCACAATCAGCGTTGCACAGAGCCGTTGATTCATCCAATACTTACTCCACATCTCACACCTCCAACGCCGACAGATTCGGCGGCGGCGAATCATTTTTCGCGCCCATGAATGTTTTATGAAGCGCGCATGATAACGCGTTTCATCGTATCGACCATTGAAAAAGCAGGCAATCATGGCAACACTTCACACCGTAACTGGCTGCAGTAGGCAGGAGGCGTTCAGGTTTTGGAATATATTCAATGCCCACATTGCGATAAAAAATATGGCGTCAACGACAAAATCCGTGCCGCCACCGGCAAGAGCATCCGCTGCAAACAGTGCAGCCAGCCCTTTGAGATCATCATCCACAACGCCAATGCCGACCCGCAACCCGCCCCAGCCCCGCAACCTGCAACCCCCGCCCCTGCCGCAGCGCCTGCTGCCGACACATCAAAAGAGAAGGCACCAACAGACGACAATCAAAAGAACAAACCAGCAGCAAAAAAAACCAAACAACCTGCCAAGCGCAACACACAGCTGATCATCACCATCGTCCTCGCCCTGCTGCTGATTGTCGCTGCCGGCGGCGGTTACATCTATCTCTATCAGCCACAGCTCGTCGCCAAACTGCTCGGCAACCAGCAGCCGGCCGACAAGCAGGCGATCATCCCCGATCAGATTGTCAAACCGCTGGAGATCATGCCGGCCAGCCAAGCCAAAAACAGCGCAGCAGCTGCCGCCAAATCCGCCAACAACAAGCCAGCGACACCGCCGCACGACAGCGCCGCCCAACCATCCGAGACAGCCAAGCCCGCCACCACAACCAACCCGCTGGCAACATCCGAAGCCACACAAGCTGAATCCCCCCCAACCAAATCGGCGCAACCCAAGCCGGCACAACCCAAAGCGCAGCCAGCCAGCGTCACCCCGGCACGCTTACCACTGCCACTGCCAGCCGCAACCCCTGCACCCCACTCCACCCACCGCCGCGCCCAGCAGTGCAAGCAGGAGCTGGCCGCCTACTGGTACCGCACCAACATCCTCACCCACAGCCATATCAATACCGATCAATACATGGCGCTGCTCGGTCAAAATCTCGACCACACCGAGACCATCGCCAATATCTGCGGCGACAAAAGCCTGATCGCCAAAGTAGTCGAAACAGCCAAAGCCAACCACAAGCCGGGCTGGATCAAAGCCGACATCGATCGCCTCATCGAAGCAGCCACCATCCGCCAGCAACAGGCGCAACAACAAGCCCAGCCACCCGCCAACCCCGCTAACAAGCAACAGCCTGCCACGCCATAAGATACGACCATCATCAGCCCATTTCCTAGCGGAGGGCAATCGCGTAAAAAAACAGTCATTCCCACGCAGGCCGATAGTTGCGCGTTAGAAAATGGTTCATCCGGAAAATGAGTCCGCCGAAAAAATGTCAGGTGGAATCATGTCAACCACTCTTCTTGCCCATGCTTTTGGTATTCCAACAGGATATGAATATCAACGTACTCACTATAAGAGCGGCGAAATCATTTTTGTCGTTAAAGAACTGAAGTTTCACCGTTTTCCCTCACAACACTTCTAAGCAACCATGCGCAATAGGGTGTCGACGGCAATATTTTTTGTGGGTTTGGCTTGTTTCGGGCAA
>JALUXN010000316.1 GCA_027018975.1 Mariprofundaceae bacterium
CGGCTGTTCCGTGATCGGGTTGGTCGAAGTGGCACCCGATCAGGTGCACAAATATGGGATTGTCGATTACAGCCGCGACGATGCCGGCCGCATGCGGTTGCAGCACATGGTGGAGAAACCGGCAGCCGGTGAAGCGCCATCCAACTACGCCATGATCGGCCGCTATATCTTCACACCACGCCTGATGGCGCTGCTCAAATCGGTGCAGCCGGGGCGCGGCAACGAGATCCAACTCACCGACGCCATTGCGCTGCTTGCCAAGGAGGAGCCGGTCTATGGCGTGCTGCTCGAAGGACAGCGCTTTGATGCCGGCAATCCGGAAGGCTTTCTGCTCGCCAATCTCACCCTCGGCCTGCAACACCCCACCTACGGCGCCACGCTGCGGCAGGCGATTGCTGCGCTGCAGTGAGTCGATTGCAGCAGTGAGTCACCCGCAACCCCGCCCCCAACAGATCCTCGCACTGGATTGTGCTTTTGGTGAGACGGCCGCCTGCGTCATCACTCCGGAGGCTTCATATTGCTCCCCTGCCGCGCCACAACAGGGCGGCATCACCCGCTCCACCACCATCATGCCGCTGCTCCATGATCTACTGCAGCAGGCACAGATCGACTGGCAGCAGCTCGACCTGCTCGCCTTCGCCGCCGGCCCCGGCTCATTCACCGGCCTGCGCATCGCCGCCGCCACGCTGGCCGGCATCAACAGCGGTCTGCATCTGCCGATCCTGCATCTCGATGCGCTGGCCATCACCGCCCGGCAGGCAGCCGACATAAGCAACCAAGCCCTCTGGGTGGTGGAAGATGCGCGCGCCGATGAGGCGTTCATCGGCTGTTATCGGCAGGGGGCGACGATTGAGCCGGCGCGCTGCTGTCGCTGGTCGGAGATTGCGGCGATGGTGCGCCGCCAGCCTGCAGCAGCGATCACAGGCCACCGCCTGCCGGAGATCGACCTGCCGCTGCCGGTCATTCCACTCCGTCAAGATCGCGCCAGCGCGCTGATGGCGGAGGCCGTCGCGCAACGTCACGGCGACACCCACCGCTACCCGCAGCCGCGCTATCTACAGCGTTCGCAGGCGGAGAGGAGTCTCGATGCCGCAGGCTAAGTTGCGCGTGCTGTTCGTCTGTCTCGGCAATATCTGCCGTTCACCGCTGGCCGAAGTGGTGGTGCGTGCCGCTGCTGTCCGGCGCGGCCTGAGTCAGTTTCATTTCGCCTCAGCCGGCACAGGTGATTGGCATGTCGGCGGCGGTGCCGACCCCCGCTCGGCCGCTAAAGCGGCGGAACATGGGCTGGATCTCAGCCGCCATCGCGCACAACAGATCACTGCCGCCAACTGGCATGATTGGGATCTCTTCGTGGCCATGGACAACAACAACCGCGCCAACCTGCTGGCCATGGGTGTGCCAGCCGAGCGTATCTGGATGATGCGCCAGTTTGAGTCCGATCCAGAGTCGGCCAATGCCCCCGACGTGCCCGACCCCTACTACGGCAGTGGAGATGGTTTTGAGGTCGTCTATCAGATGCTCTGCGCCAATGCTGCCCCCTTACTCGATGCGCTGCAGGAGCGTTGGCAGTCACGCTGATCCGCGAGGCGATCGCATAAAAATGCTCATTCCCGAGGGTTGAATCGGGAATCCACGCAGTCATGGATCCCCGATAGAGGCACTCGGGGATGACGTGATTATTTTGTTTCAAGAGTGACATTGTTTTTTCAATCAGCGCGTTGCGGTGGACAGCGTGGAGGCGATGCCTAGGGTTTGCGGCAATTTTTTCTGGATGGTGAATCATGAGTATTGAGACAGAACTTCAACAGCGCAGCGGTGGCGTCTGCGAATTGTGCGGTAGCGACGCGGATCTGAGTGTCTATGCGGTGCCCGATAGCCCGACTGAGGGGGCGGATGCGGCCGTATTACTCTGCGCGACCTGCAAGCAGCAGATTGAGCAGCCGGAAACGGTTGATCCGAACCACTGGCGCTGCTTAAACGATAGCATGTGGAACACGACACCGGCGGTGCAGGTGATGGCGTGGCGGATGCTGGATCGTTTGAAGGGCGAGGGTTGGCCGCAGGATCTGCTCGATATACTCTATCTCGAAGATGATGTACGGGCATGGGCGGAAGCCGGTCAGGGCGCGGCAGAAGAGGATGCAGTGGTACATAAGGATGCCCACGGCGCGGTGCTGCAGGCTGGTGATACGGTGACGCTGATCAAGGATCTGAATGTGAAGGGCGGCGGCTTTACCGCCAAGCGCGGTACGGCGGTGCGCGGCATTCGTCTGGTTGCCGACAACGCTGAGCATATCGAAGGGCGTGTGAATGGTCAGACGATTGTCATTCTCACCCAGTTTGTGAAGAAATCGAGTTAATCCTGCCGCGCTGTGATGCGTCCGCTGCGACTGCTGATGCTTCTGCTCGCCGCTGTGGCGGGGTGGAGCGTGCCGCTGGCGCAGGCGGCGCAGAGCGAGTGGGCGCCGGAGCCGGTCAAGCATGACTGGGTGCAGCTGACCTCCGGCGAGTGGCTCAGCGGCAAGATCCATTCGATGTATGACGATACGCTGGAGTTTGACAGTGAGAAGCTCGATCTGCTGGAGATCGATTGGGATGATGTCAAAACGCTGCGCAGTTATCAGAAGTTGAATGTCTATCTGGGTGGTGAACGCATTGTCAGCGGTCAGCTGCGGGTCACCACCAAGCATTTGATTGTTCAGGGCGATGGCGAGCCGCAAACATTTGATCGCAACGCGCTGGTCTCGTTTGCGCCGGCCGGCCAGCGGCAGATCGATCTCTGGCTGATCAAGGCGGGGCTGAGCCTGAATTTGCAGCGTGGCAATACGCAACAGCTGGATTACACCGCCAGAGTATCACTCAATCGCCGCACGGCGCAGACCCGTTTCCTGATCGATTACATCGGCAATATCTCCCAGACCGATGCGGTCTCCGGCACGACCACCACCACGACCAACAACCACCGCATCAACGCCACCTCCAACTTCTATGTCACCCGCCGTTTCTTCTATTCGCCGATCAATGGCGAGTATTACCGCGACCCGTTTCGCAATATCAACCGGCGGCTCACCATCGGTGCGGGTCTCGGTTATGCGTTGCGCGATGAGAAGGATCTGAAGTGGGAGGTGAGTGCCGGCCCATCCTACTTGGCGACCCGCTATCGCTCGGTGCAGGCGGGGCAGAAGACACAGGAGTCGAGTCTGGCGCTGATGCTGGGGACGCGGCTGGATGCCGATATTACGGAAGAGCTCAGCTTTGAGTTTCAGTACGATATCAAGCTTACCCGACGCAGCGCCGGTGGCTACACCCACCATCTGATTGCCGCTTTCGAGCAGGAGGTGACCAAGCGGATCGATTTCAACATCTCCCTGATGTGGGATCGCATCAACAATCCGGCAGTCGATAGTCAGGGTGTGCTGCCGAAGCCGGATGATTATCGCATTTTGACAGGGATCGATTTCACCTTCGATTGAGCGCCGCTTTCGTAGCCCAATCGTATCCATTTTCGTATCCCTGCGTATCCCTATAGAAAAACGACCACGTCATCCCCGAGTGCCTCTATCGGGGATCCATTGCTGCGTGGATTCCCGATACAACCCTCGGACCTGTTAACGCGATTGCCCTGCTCACCCTTGCGCCTCCTCTTTTCATTGTTGGCTTGAAGCCGCATTATCCGCGATCTTATCGCGTGTGTTGGCGCGTGAATTGGATATGAGGAGTGGTTCGGTGAGCGAGCAATTTTCAGCAGAGCAGGGCGAGGCAGAATATCACGCGGCGGATGTCGAGGCGAAGTGGCAGCAGCGCTGGCAGGTGGCCGGTGTCGATGCGGCTTCGGAGGATTCGGATCGGGAGAGCTACTACTGTCTGGTGATGTTTCCTTACCCCTCCGGCAATCTGCATATGGGGCATGTGCGCAACTACTGCCTCGGCGATGTGGTGGCGCGTTATAAGCGGATGCGCGGATTTAATGTGCTGCATCCGATTGGCTGGGATGCTTTCGGTCTGCCGGCGGAGAATGCAGCGATCAAACACCAGCGGCCGCCGGCGGAGTGGACCTACGCCAATATCGATCAGATGCGCGCACAGCTCAAGCGGCTCGGCTTCTCCTACGACTGGAGCCGCGAAATCGCCACCTGTCACCCTGATTACTATCGCTGGGAGCAGTGGATGTTCACCCGCCTGATGGAGCGGGGGCTGGCCTACCAGTCCGATGCTGAGGTGAACTGGTGCGAGCCGTGCCACACGGTGCTGGCCAATGAGCAGGTGGTCGATGGCGTCTGCTGGCGCTGCGATACGCCGGTGGTGCGCAAGAATCTGAAACAGTGGTTTATCCGCATCACCGACTATGCCGAGGAGTTATTGGCCGATCTCGATCAGCTGGTTGGCGGCTGGCCGGAGAAGGTGATCGGCATGCAGCGCAACTGGATCGGCAAATCGACCGGTGCGACAGTGGCGTTTGCGTTGGAAGAGCGTGCCGGCGGCGGTCAGCTGGAGATCTTCACCACCCGTCCCGACACCCTGATGGGTGTCACCTACATGGCGGTGGCGGCTGGCCATCCATTGGCGGCCAAGGCGGCGGAGAACAACCCCGAACTGGCCGCGTTTATCGAGGCGTGCAGCAAGATCTCCACCAAAGAGGCGGATGTGGAGACGATGGAGAAGCGCGGCATGGCGACCGGTTTTTTCGCTATCCATCCGATCAGCGGCGAACGGGTGCCGGTCTGGGTGGCCAATTTCGTGCTGATGGGTTACGGCACGGGCGCGGTGATGAGTGTGCCGGCGCACGATCAGCGCGATTTCGAGTTTGCCAAGAAGTACGATCTGCCGATCAAGCAGGTGATTGCGCCGGTTGATGGGGCGTGGGATATCGAGGCGGCGGCGTTCACGGAGGCTGGCCTGCTGATTAACTCCGGCGAGTTCGATGGTCTCTCCTCTCACGATGCAAAAGCGGCGATCACCGACTGGTTGAAGGCGCACGGTGCGGGTGACGCGCGAGTGCAATACCGGCTGCGCGACTGGCTGGTGTCACGCCAGCGCTATTGGGGCGCGCCGATTCCGGTCATCCACTGCCCCGATTGCGGCGCGGTGCCGGTATCGGATGAACAGCTGCCGGTGGCATTGCCGACCGATCTGCAGCCGACTGGCGGCGCCTCGCCGCTGGTCGATTGCGATGCCTTCCGCTATGTCGATTGCCCGCAGTGCGGCCAGCCGGCCGAGCGCGAGCTGGACACCTTCGACACTTTCATGGAGTCCTCCTGGTATATGAACCGCTACACCAGCCCGCGCCACGGCGAGGCGATGGTCGATGCGGCGGCGATGCGGCGCTGGGCGCCGGTGGATCAATATATTGGCGGCGTCGAACATGCGGTGCTACATCTGCTCTATGCCCGTTTTTATCACAAGCTGATGCGCGATGTCGGGCTGTTTACCAGCGAGGAGGGGGGCGATGAGCCGTTCACCCATCTGCTGACGCAGGGGATGGTGCTGATGGATGGGGCAAAGATGTCCAAATCGAAGGGGAATACGGTCGATCCGAACGCCATTATCGCCCGCTTCGGCGCCGATACAGCGCGGCTGTTCACGCTGTTTGCCGCACCGCCGGAGAAGGAGCTGGAGTGGAACGATTCGGCGGTGGAGGGAGCGCACCGCTTTTTGAAGCGGGTCTGGCGTCTGCTCGATAAGTTGGATGCACCTGTGGCCGAGGTGGCTGAAGATGCGCGCGCCGTGAAAGCGTTGCGGCTGGCGATTCACAGCACGATTGAGAAGGTGACGCATGCGTTTGAGCACGGCTTCGCCTTCAATGTGGCGATTGCCGGCTTGATGGAGTTGAGCAACCAGCTGCAGGCCTTTGCGCCGCAGGGTACTGCGGGGTTGGCCGCCTACCGCGAGGGGCTGGAGGCGTTGACGCGCATGCTGGCGCCGTTTGTGCCGCACTTTGCCTGCGAGATCGGCGAACGGCTGGGGATGGAGAAGATGGCGGTGGTCGCCGACTGGCCGACAGTCGATGCGGCGGCGCTGGTGCAGGATGAGATCACGCTGGCGGTGCAGGTGCAGGGCAAGCGGCGCGGCGAGATCACCATCAGCAAGGATGCCGATCAGGATGCCGCACTGGCGGCGGCGCAGGCGGAGCCGGCGATTGCCAAGTGGTTGGAGGGGATGCAGATCGTGAAGGTGATTCTGGTGCCCGGCCGGCTGCTCAATCTGGTGGTGAAACCGGCGTGATGAAGCGTCTGACTGCTCCGCTGCTGGGCGCCTGGCTGGTGCTGCTGCTCGCCGGCTGCGGCTATCATCTGCTCGGCCATGGCGGCGGTCGCGGTGCGTTGCCGGCCGATGTGACGGCGGTAGCGATCAGTGGCAATGGTGATGCCGAACTGCTGCGCGGCCTGCGTCAGCGTTTGGCCGATGATGTGGCGGTGGTGGCGGCGGGCGATGCCGTCGATCCGGCGCATGTGGCGACGCTCTTTGTGCAGATGGCACCGGTCAGTTTCGCGCCATCAGCCTACAGCGCCAGCGGTGTGGCGACACAGTATCGCATGACCTTTGCAGGACAGATGACGCTGACGCGCGACGGACGCGAACTCTGGCAGAGCGGCAATATTCAGCGCCAAGGCGATGTCTATGTCACCACCATCGATCCGACCACCATCGAGGCGTCGCGCACGCGGCTGCTGCGCGATCTGCGCAAAGCCTGGCTCGACGATGCCATGGCGCGGCTGCGCTCCGGCTTTTGAGATGAGCTCCGCCGTGATCAACCGAGACTGAGCCGATGCGACTGCGCGCCGATCAGCTCCTGCCCCCCCAACATAGCCGTTACTATTTTTATGGCGACGATCACGATGCGATCTTCGAGGCGGCCGATGCGCTGCTGGCGGCTGGCTCGGATGCTGAAGGCGTGATTTGTATGCGGCTCGATGTGAGCGAGCTGGCACGCTTTGAGGAGGCGTCGAAAAACCTCGGCCTTTTCGGCCCATCGCCCTGCTATGCGCTGGTGCGCAATGCGCAGTCGGCGACACCGAAGCAGGGCGAGCATCTGAAAAAATTGCTGGCCAGCGACCTCTCCGAGCATCGTCTGATTGTCTGTGCGCCGGGGGTGGATTGGAAAAAGGCACTGCACAAGCAGTTGAAGGCGGATCCAACGCTGCCGCAGTGCGAGTTTCATCTCCCCGATGAGGCGGGCTTTGCCCGCTGGCTGGAGCGGGAGGTGGCGGCCTCCGGTCTGCAGATGGCGCCCGATACGGTGACGTGGATGGCCGAGCGGCTCTGCGGCATGCGGTTGGCGGCGCGGCAGTTGATTGAGCGGCTGAAGTGGTATGACAACGGCGCGGGCGAGCCACTGGGGTTGGATGTGGTCGGTGAACTGCTCGGCGAGCGGGCGCCGGGGGCGCTGGAGGATTGGTGCCACGCCACGGCGATGCGGCAGCCGGAGGCGGTGCATCTCTGTGTGCGGCTGCTTAATGAGCAGCAGGTGGCCGAGGTGCAGATGGTCTCCTGGCTGGGCACGCGGTTGCAGCAGTTGTTGATGTATCTCTGGTTTCAGGCCAAGCGTGACCGCAATCCGTTGATGGCGGCGAAGGTGTTTGGCGAGGCGCGGCAGAAGGTGCCGGCTGAGGCGGCCTGCTGGCGCGGCTCGGAGTTGCGCGAGGCGCTGGCCGAGGTGGTGCGCGCAGAGAAGCTGGTGAAGGGCGCGTCGATCGAGGAGAAACGAACCGTCATCGAGGGACTGACGCGGCGGCTGGTGGCGGGAGCGGCATGAGTTTAGCTGCTGAGCGGCTGGCCTTTGAGGCGGCGCATATCTGGCACCCCTACGCCAGCATGCAGCAGCCGGCGCCGGTCTATGCGGTGCGCGCGGCTGAGGGTGTCTATCTGGAGCTGGCGGATGGGCGCAAGGTGATCGACGGCATGTCGTCGTGGTGGTGCGCGATTCACGGCTACAATGTGCCGGAGCTGAACCGCGCCATCGAAACGCAGCTGGGCAAGATGGCGCATGTGATGTTCGGCGGCTTGACCCATCAGCCGGCAATCGAGCTGGCCGAACGGCTGCTGCAGTTGCTGCCGCCATCGTTGCAACACATCTTTTTCTGCGACTCCGGCTCGGTGGCGGTGGAGGTGGCGATCAAGATGGCGCTGCAGTATTGGCAGGCGCTGGGCGCGCGGCAGAAAACGCGCCTACTCACCATTCGTCACGGTTATCATGGCGATACCTTCGGGGCGATGAGCGTCTGCGACCCCGAGAGCGGCATGCATCATCTCTTTACCGGCCTGCTCGCCGAACAATTCTTCGCCGATGCGCCGACGGCGGCCGATGATGCGGCGTGGGATGATGCGCAAATCGATGCGTTTCAACAGATGATTGCCGCCCACCACGATGAACTGGCGGCGGTGATTCTGGAGCCGATCGTGCAGGGGGCGGGCGGCATGCGTTTTTATGCGCCGGAATTTCTGCGCCAAGTGCGCGCGCTCTGTGACCGCTACGATCTGCTGCTAATTGTCGATGAGATCGCCACTGGTTTCGGCCGCACCGGTACGATGTTTGCCAGCGAGCAGGCGGGGGTTGCTGGCGATATTGTCTGCATCGGCAAGGCGCTGACTGGTGGCTATATGAGTTTGGCGGCTACGCTCTGCTCTGCCAAGGTGTGCGCGGGGATTCATGCCGACGGGCGCGGCGTGTTGATGCACGGACCGACCTTCATGGCCAATCCGCTCGCCTGCGCCGTTGCCGCAGCCAGTATCGATCTGCTGCTCGCCTCGCCCTGGCAGCAGCGGGTGGCGCAGATTGAGGCGGGGCTGCGCGCCGGATTGATGGCGTGCCGCGATCTGCCGTCGGTGGCCGATGTGCGGGTGAAAGGGGCGATCGGGGTAGTCGAGATGCATGAGGCGATCGATCTGCCGCGCGTGCAGGCGGCGTTGATGCAGCAGGGCGTCTGGCTGCGCCCCTTCGGCAAACTGCTCTACACCATGCCGCCATTGACGGTGAGTGCGGCCGAGTTGGAGCAGATCACTGCGGCGATGCGCAGCGTGGTGGCGTCAAGATAAGCAGGCGCTGATGCGCGCGTTCAGCTGATGAGCATGTTCAATATGGACGGGAGGGCATGATGAGATTGATGCGAATGTGGGGGATGCAGATGCGTGGGATGGGCACGCTGTTGGCGTTGGCGGGGATGATGCTCGCCGCTGTGCTTGGCGGGACGCAGAGTGGATGGGCGGCGGAGGGTGTGGCATCGGCTGCGTCGATCACCTTGAGCGAGCAGCAGCGGGCGTGGATTGCGGCGCATCCGACGATTCGCGTGGCGGCGGTAGCGGACTGGCCGCCGCTGGAGTTTCAGGATAAACAGGGGCGTTATAGTGGTATTACGGTGCAGTTTCTGCGCCGCTTGTCGGCGTTCACCGGCCTGCACTTTGAACCCTATTTTGCCCCCTGGCCGGAGCAGCTGAACAAGCTCAAGCATGGCGAGCTCGACATCTCTGCCGGCCTCTACCGCACCCCTTCGCGCGAACAGTTCCTCAATTTCACCACCCCGACCATCGGCAGCGTCGATGCCATTTTTGTACGCAGTGACCACACCCATATCCACAGCATGGATGATCTGAAGGGGCATCGTGTGGCGGTCGAGAAAAGCTACTACACCGAAGAGATCCTGCAGCGCGAGCACCCCGAGATTCATCTGCTGCCGGTGAGCAATGCGCTGGAGGCGTTGAAGACGGTGGCGGTGGGGAAGGCGGATGCCTATATCGGCAATCAATATGTCGCCAACTACCTGATTCGCGAAAACTTTATTCCGGATCTGAAGCCGGTGGGCTACATGGGCAAGGGCGCGCGCGAGCTGGTGATGGGGGTGCGCAAAGATTGGCCGGAGTTGACGGCGATTCTCAATCAGGGATTGGCGGCGATCAGCGATGAAGAGCGCCAGCAGATCCTCGCCGACTTTGTCGATGCGCAGCAGCGGCCGCTGGAGGCCAAGCGGCTGGATGAGCAGCAGGTGCATATGTCGATCCTCTACTGGTTTATTGGTGTGTCGCTGCTGATCCTGCTGCTGATTATGGCCTGTAGCCGCTGGCGGATGATGCTCAAGCAGAAGGTGATGGTCTATGTGGTGCTGCCGATCTTTTTTGTCATCTCGCTGGTGCTTGGCTACGGCAGCTGGGAGGCGACAAAGTTTGAGACGGCTAAGGTGAAGGAGGAGCTCTTTCAGCACGCGACGATTCGCGCCGACCATATCGATGTGCGGCTACGTGAGTTGGCGACGGTGGCCAAAATCACAGCCGGCGTTGTGGCTGCCTCCGAGAGTATGCGCGAGGCCGACTATTATGAGATTCTCAAGCGCAATGTGCTCGACAGCCGCTTTATCTATGGCGCGGCGATTGCGTTGGAGCCGGGTGTGTTTCAGGGGCGCAAGCGCTTCTCACCCTATGTCTATCGCCATAATGGCACGCTGAAATCGATCGATATTGCAAATAGTTACGATTACCTCGCGCCCGATATGGAGTGGTATGCCGCCCCGCGTGCGCGCCACCATGCACTCTGGACGGAGCCCTATTTTGATGCGGGCGCGGGCAACATCTACATGACCACCTACTCGGTGCCGATTCTCCGCAAGGGGAAGCTGATCGGTGTGGCGACGGTGGATGTCGATCTCTCCGATATGCCTGCTTTTAGCGGATTTGACCGCAGTGAGGCACCGCGTCTGGCGATTATCAGCAGTGCCGACCGTTTTATTTTTCACCCTGAGGCGTCCCTGTGCGGACAGCCGATCCAGGCGATGCGAGGCTTCTCTCCTGCGCAGATGCAGAAGCTGGAGCGGGCGCTGCATCATGAGCATGTCGGGGTGTTTGATCTGGAAAACAGCGCCGGTGATGACCTCTTCGCCTCTTTTGCGCCGATTGCACATGCTGGCTGGAAACTGTTTGTTTATGTGCCGCAGGCGGAGGCGCTGGCGATGGTGGCGGCACACGCCAAGATGCAACTGCTGTTATTGACAGCGGCGTTGTTGCTCTCACTGCTTGGCGCGATCCTGTTTACCGATCGTATCACCAAACCATTGGCGCGCTTGAGTGATGTGGCGGGTGCACTGGCCGAGGGGCGGCTGGATGTGGAGATTCGCCACCGGGGTCATGATGAGGTGGGGCAGCTGGCTGAGGCGTTTCGGGTGATGGTGCAGAAGCTCTGCGCCCGTGAAGCGGCGTTGCAGCAGCTCAATGATGAGCTGGAGGCGCGGGTCGAGGCGCGCACAGAGGCGCTGAAGGAGAGCGAAGAGACACTCCACCGCATCTTTGAAGGGACGCCTGTGCCGCTGGTTATTTCGCGCATGGAGGATGGTGTTGTGTTGCGCAGTAATCGGGCGATGAAGACGTTTCATCAGCTCTCCGGCGATGCGCTGGAGACGGTGCGGACGGTGGATGCATATGCCGATCCCAAGCAGCGCGTTGCGGTCTTGCGGGCATTCAAAGATAACGGTCTGGTTGATCAGATGGAGGTGCAGATCAAACGGCTGGGGACGGGGGAGGTGCGCACCTGTCTGATCTCCATCCACCCCGTTCAGGCGATGGGTGAGATGGTGTTTCTGGTCAGTATGGTCGATATCACTGAACGTAAACAGATGGAGGCGGCGCTGGAGCAGGCCAAAGAGGCTGCTGATGCGGCCAATCGGGCGAAGAGTGATTTTCTGGCCAACATGTCGCATGAGATTCGCACGCCGATGAACGCGATCATGGGCTTGGGGCAGCTGGCGCTGATGACGGATCTGACCCCCAAGCAGCAGGATTATCTGAATAAAATCAACCGCGCGGCCGAGTCGCTGCTTGGTATTATCAACGACATTCTTGATTTCTCCAAGATCGAGGCGGGCAAGCTTGAAATGGAGTCGGTCGAGTTTGATCTCAATGACGTGCTCGATAATGTGATCAATCTGGTGGCGCAGAAGGCGAGCGACAAGGGGTTGGAGTTCCTTATTGCCACCAAGCCGAATCTGGAGATGTCGCTGGTTGGCGATCCGCTGCGATTGGGGCAGATCTTGATCAATCTGGCCAACAATGCGGTGAAATTCACCGAGCAGGGGCAGATCGTTATCGAAGTCGATGAGGTGGCGCAGCAGGATGATGAGATCACGCTGCGCTTTGCCGTGAGCGATACCGGCATCGGCATGACACCGGAGCAGCGCGGCAAGCTCTTCCAGGCATTTTCGCAGGCGGATAGCTCCACCACTCGCAAATATGGCGGCACGGGGCTGGGGCTGACCATCTGCAAGCGGCTGGTGCATATGATGGGCGGCGAGATCGATGTGACTTCGGAGGCAGGCAAGGGGAGCTGTTTCTTCTTTACCGCCAACTTCGGCAAGGGGAGCGCGCGGCTGCGGGAGCGGGAGGTGGTGCCGCGTGAGCTGAATGATCTGCGCGTGCTGGTGGTCGATGATAATCCGACCTCGTGTGAGATCCTGCAGGGCTACTGCCGGGCGTTCGGTTTTGCCTGCGATGTAGTGCATTCGGGGGCTGCGGCCATTGAGGCGGTGGCGCAGACGGCAGACGAGCAGCCCTATCAGCTGCTGCTGATGGATTGGCAGATGCCGGAGATGGATGGCTTGGAGACGAGCCGGCGCATCAAGGCAGCTGGCGATTCGGCTCCAGCGATTATTGTGGTCTCCGGCTTTGGTCGTGATACTCTGATTCATGAGGTGGAGGAGCTCGGCTTGGATGGCTATTTGAGCAAGCCGGCCAGCCAGTCCGATCTCTTTGATGCGATCATGCTGGCATTTGGTCAATGCAGTGCGCGGCGTAAGCAGAGGACCAGCGTGCAGATTGCTGTGGCACCACACGTGCGCGGCGCGCATCTGCTGCTGGTGGAGGATAATGAGATCAATCAGCAGGTGGCGATCGAGTTGCTGGAGCAGGCGGGACTGCGGGTGAGCGTGGCGAACAACGGGCAAGAGGGTGTGGATGCGGTGATGCAGCACGATTTCGATGGCGTGTTGATGGATCTGCAGATGCCGGTGATGAATGGATTTGAGGCGACCCGCATCATTCGCAGCGATCCGCGTTTCAAAGATCTGCCGATTATCGCCATGACTGCCAATGCCATGGCTGGCGATCGTGAGGCGTCTCTTGCCGCCGGCATGAATGCGCATATTGCCAAGCCGATTGAGCTGGATGAGCTGTTTCAAACGCTGAACCGGTGGATCAAAGCCTCCGATCCGGCTGCAGCGCCAGCAGTAGCGACGGCCGATGCCTCTGATGATGTGAGCGACATGCCTCCGATGGCCGGGCTCGATATTGCGGCGGGGCTGCAACGTTTGGGCGGCAACAAAAAGCTCTATCGAAATATCCTGCTCAAGTTCCGCCATAGTCAGGCGGATGCGGTGGCGGTTGTGCGGCAGGCGATTGCCGATGGTGATATGGATTTGGCGATTCGTACCGCGCATACCCTCAAGGGGGTGGCGGGCAATATCGCTGCGCTGTCACTGCAGGAGGCGGCCAAAGCGCTGGAGATGGCGCTGCGCGCAGAGGAGCAGTCGCTGGATGTGCACTATGCGGCGGTGGAGCAGGCGTTGCAGCAGCTATTGGAGGCGACGGCGGTGCTGGAGGCGGATGAAGCGTATGCCGTCGCGGATGGTGCTGACGTTGATTCTGCGGCGGTGATGACGCAGCTCGATAGCTTGATTGCACTGCTTGAAGATGATGATACCGAGGCTGAGGCGCAGCTGGATACGCTGCTGCAGAGCTTGCGCGGAGATGCGAAGGCGCATGCGGCGTTGCGGGAGGTTCGCGATGCGGTGGGGGGATATGATTTCGAGTCTGCGCTGGCTGTTGCGCAGGCGTTGCGCACGCGGCTGGCGGAAGGGGGCTAAGCTGCTGTGGCAGCGGGACGTGTCATGAGGATGGCATCTTCGCGGCGGCCATTGGCGTCTGGCGGGTAGTAATCGGGGCGGCAGCCGCAGACCTCGAAGCCGAGAGCGGCGTAGAGGTTGCGGGCGGCGCGGTTGGATGCGCGCACCTCCAGCGCTATGCTGGCATCCGGTGCATCATCGATCAGCATTCGGGTCAGACGGTTGGCGATGCCCTGGCGTTGATGCTGCGGGGCGACAGCGATCTGCATGATCTGAATCTCATCCAGCACAGTGAGCGAGAGTAGATAGCCGACTACGATGCCCTGTTTTTCGCAGAGCAGTAGATCGTAGCCGCTCTCCAGTGCGGAGAGCAGCGCCGCGCGTGACCAGCCGTCGTCGAAGAGCTGGCGGTTGAGTTGATAGATCGCCTCCAGATCATCACTTGTGCCCCGGCGTAAGCTCATGGGTAGCGATAGATGCCGCCGCGCAGCAGCCCGGCGAGGTCGGTGATAGTGGTTTCCATGGTGAGTCTGTCCGGTGTGGCCGGCAGGCCGCAGCTGCCGGTTTCGACGATCACATAGCCGCCGGTGATGAGATGGGCGGGGGCATGGGTGAGGATGGTGGTCAGGAACTGAAGTCCGTCGGCGTGGTCGGTGAGCGCTTGTTGCGGCTCAAAAGCGAGCTCTTTGGCAAGGCTGGCCATCTCCGATTGGCTGACGTAGGGCGGGTTGGAGATGATGGC
>JALUXN010000317.1 GCA_027018975.1 Mariprofundaceae bacterium
CTCCAGCGCCAGCGGTGTCAGCATATCGCCTTGGCGGAAATCGATGCGTGCTGCGACGTGGTGGCGGCTGGCGTTGTCGCGGGCGATGGCGAGGGCGGCGGCGGAGATGTCGATGGCGATGATCTCGGCCTGCGGATATTCGCAGGCGAGGGTCACGGCGATGCAGCCGGAGCCGGTGCCGATGTCGCAGAAGCGGTAGCGCCGCTCTCGCTCGGGAAAACGCGCCAGCACCGCTTCGATCAGGTGCTCGGTCTCCGGTCTGGGGATGAGTACATCGGGGGTGACGCGGAACGGGCGCGACCAGAACTCCTTCTCGCCGAGGATATAGGCGAGCGGTTCCCGCGCCAGCCGCCGCATCAGCAGCGCTTCAAAGTTGGCCGTGACGGATGATGGCAGTGCATCGTTGGCGCGGACAATCAGCGCGGTGCGGCCACACTGCAGGCTGTGGCACAGCAACAGCTCGGCATCCAGTCGCGGCGCATCGCAACCGGCAGCGCGTAATCGCAGGGTGGCATCGGCAAGCAGGGATTTGACGCTGGAATTTACCATGTGGGGCTGGCGGCCGTCAGCCGTTGTTGGCGGCAAGCAGCTCGGCTTGGTGGTGGGTCAGGAGGGCGTCGATCAGCTCGCCCATGTCCCCGTTCATGATCTGTTCGAGTTTGTAGAGGGTGAGATTGATGCGGTGGTCGGTGATGCGCCCCTGCGGGTAGTTGTAGGTACGGATGCGCTCGGAGCGGTCGCCGGAGCCGACCATGTTCTTGCGCGCATCGGAGCGCTCAGCATCTGCCTCGGCCTGCTGTTTGTCGAAAATGCGAGCCTGCAGCACCTTCATCGCCTGCGCCTTGTTTTTATGTTGGCTCGACTGATCCTGACAGGTGACGACGATGCCGGTCGGTTCATGGGTGATGCGCACCGCCGATTCGGTTTTATTCACATGCTGACCGCCGGCACCGGAGGCGCGATAGACATCGATGCGCAGATCCTCGGGGCGAATATCGACCTCGACATCCTCCGCTTCCGGCATGATCGCCACCGTGCAGGCGGAGGTGTGGATGCGGCCGCCCGATTCGGTCTCCGGCACGCGCTGCACGCGGTGGGTGCCGGACTCGAACTTGAAGCGCGAAAAGACGCCCTGGCCGGTCACCTGCGCGATGATCTCTTTGTAGCCGCCGATGCCGATCTCGCTGCTGGAGAGGATGCTCACCTTGAATCCTTGCGTCTCGGCGTAGCGGCAGTACATGCGGAAGAGGTCGGCAGCAAAGAGTGCGGCCTCATCGCCGCCGGTGCCGGCGCGAATTTCGAGGATGACATTGCGGTTGTCGTTCGGGTCTTTGGGCAGCAGGAGTAGTTTCAGCTCCGCTTCGCTCGCGGCAATGGCCTGTTTGAGTTCGCGGTTCTCCGCCTCGGTCAGCTCTTTGAGCTCGCGGTCGCAGTCGGGGTCGGCCAGCAGTTCGAGATTGTCGGCCAGCTGTTGCTGCAGCTGCAGGTGTTGTTCGGCGTGCGCGGCGATCGGCTCGATCTCGGCGAACTCCCGGCTCAGCTGGGTGTAGCGTTGCTGGTTGGTGGTGACTTCGGGATCGGCAAGCAGGCTGGAGATTTCATCGCGGCGGTGGAGAATGTCATCCAGTGGCGTGCTCATCATGCTCCTTGTCGCGCACGACGCGCAGGTGGTTGCCGGGCTCTATCTCAGGCTCGAGATCGAAGAGGCGGGTGGCTGCGCCCATCAGCAGGTCGCCCTCAATATCGTCGGGCAGGCTCTTCAGGGTGCGCAGGGTGGGGTGCATGTAGCGCTTCATCAGCGCGCGACTGAAACGCTCCACCGCCTCCATCTGTTCATCGCTCAAATCTTTCAGATAGCGGCGCGCCTTGTTCAGCTCTTCATTGCGACGCACTTCCATCTGCTGCTGGATGGTGCGGATCAGCGGCACCGACTCCAGCGACTTCAGCCAGCGCAGGAAGTCCCGCGCCTCCTCTTCGAGAATCGCCTGCGCCTGCGCCGCCTCCTGCTGGCGGTTCTCCAGATTGCCCTGCACCACCTGCTGCAGATCGTCGATGTCGTAGAGATAGGCGCCGTCGATCTCGCCGACGCGCGGATCAATATCGCGCGGTACGGCAATATCGACCAGGAACATCGGCTGTCCGTGGCGTTTCTTCATCGCCGCTTTGATTTGATTGGGCAGCAGCACAAAGGTGCGCGCGCCGGTGCTGGAGAGGAGGATGTCGGCGGCGTCGAGATAGTCCGGCAGTTGATCGAGGGTGAGGGCGTGGCCGTCGAACTCCATGGCGAGGTTCTCGGCGCGTTTGAGGGTGCGGTTGGCGACCAGAATATCGGTGCAGCCGTTGCCCTTCAAGTGGCGGGCAGCCAGCTCGGCCATCTCACCGGCGCCCATCAACAGCACCGTCTTACCGGCCAGGTCGCCGAAGATGTGGCGCGCCAGCTCGACGGCACAGGAGGAGACATTGACTGCCTGCTTGCCGATGCCGGTCTCGCTGCGCGCCCGCTTGGCGGCAGCGAAGGTCGATTGATAGAGGCGGTGGAGTACGTGGCCGGCAGTGCCGGCGGCCAGTGCATGTTCGTAGGAGAGTTTCACCTGACCGAGAATCTGCGGCTCGCCGAGCACCAGCGAATCGAGTCCGGAGGCGACCGCGAAGAGGTGGCGCACAGCGCTGTTGGTGGTGTGTGAATAGAGATGCTCGCAGACCTGATCGAGCGCCATCGCCGCCTTGTCGGCAAACCACTCATGCACCGCCGCAATCGCCGCATCGGGGTCGTGCGTGACGACAGTCATCTCGACACGGTTGCAAGTGGAGAGCAGCGCCGCCTCGCGGATGGCCGGATGGGCGACGCGCGCCTGCAGGATCTCGGCAATGTCCGCCTCAGGAACGGCGAGGCGTTCGCGCATCTCGACCGGCGCCGTCTTGTGGTTCAAACCGATGTGGCAAATTCGCATTGGCCAACACTAACTTGATTTTTTGCGATTTCTAGTGTCGGGAAATGGGGCGATCGCATCAAAATCAGTTCATTCCCGAGGATGGTATCGGGCATCTGGGCAGCAGGGGGATGGCGTCATCGTTTTTTCTACAGGAACGTGAACAACGTTAGTGCGATTGCCCTGCTAGGACGCGCGCTACTTCGGCGCAGAGGGCGTTGAACTGGTAGGGTTTGCTGACGAAGCCGTCGTAGCGCAGCTCGGCGCTCGCCATGTTCAGCGTGGTCTCGCTATAGCCGCTTAAAATAATCACCTTCACATCTTCACCATTGCGGCGGATTTCGCGCAGTGTCTCGACACCGCCCAGCCCCGGCATGTTCAGATCGAGCAGCACCAGATCGATGTCGATCATGTCGCTGGAGATGATCGCCAACGCCTCTTCGCCACTGGCCGCAGTCATCACATCGTAGCCGTGTTCGCGCAAAATCTCCTCGCCGACTTCGCGCAGCATCGCCTCGTCATCGACCAGCAGCAGCCGGCCGCCCTGCGTCGGTGTGTCCGCATCGGCCGCTGTTGCAACTGTCGCCGCCATCTCCGGCGCACCCTGCAGCGGCAGCGTGATCTCGAACGCCGTGCCGCGCCCCAGCTCGGAATCGACAGCGATCGTGCCGCCCATTTTGTCAATGATGCCATACACCATCGACAGCCCGAGGCCGGTACCCTTGCCCGCCTCGCGCGTGGTGAAGAAGGGCTCGAAGATGCGCTCCTGCGTCTGCTTGCTCATGCCGACACCGGTATCCTGCACGCGAATTGTCACCGCCTGCGCATCAGATGTAACATCAATGGTCAGGTCGCCACCCTCGGGCATGGCGTGCAGCGCATTGACGCAGAGATTCATAAACACCTGATGCAGCTGCCCGGGGTCGCCGATCACCTGCAGATCGTCGCGGCTGGCGTTCAGGGCGATCTCCACGCGCCGGTCGCCGGTTTCGCGCACCAGCCCGATCACCTCTTCCAGCAGCGGCACAATCATCACCGACTCATGGCGCATATCGCCCTTGCGGGCAAAGCCGAGCAGGTTGCTGGTCAACTCCGCCGCGCGCCTGCCGGCCTGACTGATGCGGGTCACATGGTGGTAGGCCTTGCTCTGCTGCGGCACATGCGTGGTCAACATCTCGGCATTGCCGAGAATCACCGACAGCAGATTGTTGAAATCGTGCGCCACGCCGCCGGCGAGCTGGCCGACCAGCTCCATCTTCTGCGACTGCAGCAGGCGATCTTCCAGCGTGCGCACTTCCGTCATATCTTGAATCATCCCCTCCACGCCAATCAGCCTGCCCGCCTCATCGGCTACCAGCCGCGCATTGAGCATGCCGCGAATCTCCTCGCCGCTACGACTGCGCAGATGCACCTCGCGGCCGACAATCGTCTCCGCCTGAATCAGCTCGGCGATCAGCGCATCGCGCTCGGCCGCGTCTTGATAGAGCGCGCCCATCCCCGCCACTTCGGCCAGCATCGCATCGCTGGAGTCGAAGCCGAAGAGTTTGGCCATGGCCGGATTACACTGGCGCAGCTTGCCATCCAGATCGGCTATATAGATCGCCACCGGTAGATTGATAAACAGCTCGCGGAAGCGCTGCTCCGACTCCTGCAGCGCCTGCTCCTTGCCGGCCAGCGTCCGGGTCATGCGGTTAAAGGCTCTGGCGATGCGGCCGAGCGGATCGGGAATCGCCGCTTCGACCGAGACATCGAGATCACCGCTGGTGACCGCTGCCACCGCCCGATCCAATTCATCCAGCGGTTGCTGCAGTTGGCGTTTCATCAGCCGCGTAATCCACCACGCGAAGAGCAACAGCAGCAGGGCACTGCCCAGCAGCGAGAAGCGCAGGAAGGCGTGCATCGATGCGTTGACGCGATCGCGCGAGAGATCGAGCACACTGTAGCCGACCAGCTCGCCGCGATCGCTGGCGATGGGCGAGATGATACGCTCAAAGGCGCCCTGCTGGATGCTCCGGCTCTGCACCTGATGCACCGTGCCCAGCGCTGTGGCCGAAAGCGGTGCATGCGGTGAGCCGAGCAGCAGCAGGCGTTGGCCGTGGGCGTCGTAGAGATCGACGGTGTGGACATCGGGGATGTTGGCGACGCTGAGTGCGCCGTCGCGGATTAGGTCGAGCTCGCCCAGCTGCATGCCGAGACTAATGCTCTGCTCCAGACCGATGGCAAGCGAGCGGCCGTTCTGCTGCAGTAGCCCCTCCATCGAGCGGCTCTCTGTCCACCAGGTGGTGACAAAGAAAACGGTAAAGACCAGCGCGGCGGCCAGCAGCAGGCCGAGGTAGAGACGCTTGGTCAGTGACAGGGTGCGCGCTTGCTGGCTCATTCGTCACCGCCGTGGTGGGTGCGGATATCGACCCGCATATTGGCCGGATGGGTGATCGCGACCGATGCCGGTTTGGCACCGGCAAGCAGGCGATTGGCCAGTGTGGCGGCCTGCTCGCCCAGCGCATCCCAGCGCGGTGTCCAGGCGATCAGCGCGCCGGCACGCACATATTTGGCCGATAGCCCGACCAGCGCCTTGCCGTGTCGCGCCAGTGCGAAGAGTAGTTTCAGTGTCTGCGGTGCCACACTGCGCATCTCCATCTGCATCCAGTAGGCATCGGCCTGTTTCATGGCACGGTTCAGCGCTGTCGGCACGTCGCCTTGCGGCCAGAGGTCGGCTTTGAGCTGCAGATGTTGCTGCCGGAATGGCGCTTTGGCTGCGGCGATATAGTCGCCCGATGCCTGCGGCGCGTAGTAGGTCAAAATGGTTGCGCCGGCGGGCAGCAGGCGGGAGAGGGCATCGGCCACCTGCGCCGGCTCCGGGCGCAGATCGATGCCGGTGATGGGGAGCTGTTGCTGCATCTGCGGGCTCAAGCTGATCGATAACAATGAGAGCATCGGCAGCTGCAGATGCATCGCCAGCGCCGCCTGCAGCGCATCCTCGCCGACCAGAATGAGCAGATCGGGCTGGCGGCGGCGGATGACCGCCAGCTGTTTCTCCTCCTCGCGCAGATTGCCATTCTCCAGCGCCGGAAAGAGGCGGATATCCTCCGCCCGCACCGCCTGCGAGAGTAGCTTGACCAGCTCGACATGCGGACGGTGCCGCTCCGAGTAGAGCAGATCGACCTCAAGGCTCTCGCCATAGGCGCTCAGCGGCAGCAATAGCAGCAGCACACAGTAGAGGATACGACGCATTACGACCTCGTCGGGGCGTGGGTGCGGGTGCTGCGCAGGTGCATCAAAACGCCCATGCGAGATTGAGGAACCAGTCGCGATCGTGGAAGGGAATATCGGACTGAGTCGGGTTGGCGACGGGGCTATAGACGGTGTGATTGAAGATGTTGTTGACCACAAAGCTCATGCTCAGTCCATCGGAGGGGTTGCCGGCGCGGATCGCTAGATCGGCCAGCCAGGTGGCCGGCAGCGGTGGGCGGGTATCTCCGGCGGCGCGCTGCTGGGCGGAGATCCAATGCAGATCGGCGTGGATATGCGCATCCATCGGCAGTGGTGCATCGCCGCTGAGTTTGATGATCTGCGTGGGTACATTGGGCAGCTTGCCGCTGCTCAGGCTGCTGCGGCCGGTCTGCCATGTGTAGCTGAGCGAGCCGTACAGCCCCTTGCGGGCATCCACGCGCAGTTCGGTCTCAAAGCCTTTCAGTGTTTCGCTGCCGATATTGACGGTCTGCGGATTGCCGGCCAGTCGGGTGATGAGGTTTTTGTAGTGGCTGTAGTAGAGATTGCCATCCAGATGCCAGCTCTCATGTTGCAGCGCCGCGCCGATCTCGTAGGTGTCCACCGTCTCCGGATCCACCAGCGGGTTGCCGAGGATAGCCGGATTGTTGGCGGAATAGAGCTCGATAAAGTTCGGGGCGCGGAAGGCGTGGCCATACATCAGTTTCAGGTTGAGCGTGTCGGTGGCGTTCCAGACCAGAGCCAGTCGCGGTGATGCATGGTTATCGACATCGGAGTAGTGCTCCAGCCGCACGCCGGCGGTGGCGGTCAGGGTGTCCAGCGGCATCCACTCATCTTGAATGGCCAGTGCGATTGTGTTGCGGGTGGTGTTGCGATTGTGGTTCTGGGTGGCGGTGAGATCCTGTCCGTTGACGATATTGCGCACGTCATACTGGCGGATATGCTCAAGGCTCAGGTCAAATGTCCACTCCTGATCCTGCCAACCGCGATAACGCAGCTGGCCGCTCTCGGTCAGGGTGAGATTCTTTACCGACGGCTGCACAAGTCTGGCGCCGCCAAAAAGTTGCCAGAGCGGATCGAGCGAAAAGAGGTCAACATCGCTGCGCAGCGACAGATCCCATATGTCGTGCTGCTGTTGCCAGGTGAGCGTGGCGATGCTCTGACGCAGCTTGACGTTGCTCATCGTATCAATCTGGTTGGTACCATCGAGTACCGTGCCGCGTTTTTTGCTGATATGCATGGCAAACAGCGACCAGTCACCCGTGCTGGCGGATAGAAATCCCTGCTGCTGTCTGCGCCAGAAGTTGCCAAACCCTGAGCGACCCGCTGCATCGCGGGCGATAAACTGCCGGTCGCCATCTGTCTTGGCGCCGTTGAGGCTCACCATCAGGTTGCCGTTGTCGCTTTTGACGCCGGTGGTGAGGTGTTCGCCGATATAGCCGCGGTTGCCAGCGGTGGCGGCCATGTCGGAGCCGGTAAAGTCATCGGCATTGCGGGTGATAATATGGATCACCGCCGCCATGGCGTTGGAGCCGTATAGCGCGGAGCCGGGGCCGCGGATAATCTCGATGCGGCGCACGTCATCCATGGGGAATTCATCGAAGAGAAATGTCCACGAACCGGAGTAGGGGTTGTTGACCCGATGCCCGTTGATCAGCAGCAGTGTCTTCTCCGCCTCGGTCGTCTTCAGTCCGCGCACGGTCAGCGTGTGCCCCGTCGCCATATCGGTCGGGTAGCTGATCTCCATGCCGGGCACCGACTCCAGTACTTCAATCAGCGTGCGCGCACCCATATCGCGAATCTGCTTCTCGGTGATTACCGTCACCACCGCCGGCGCTTGCCCCAGTTCGCGTTTCGACTCTGTGGCGCTCATGATTGTGTCCTGCTCGTCAAAGAGCATATTGACCGCGCTCTCCGCCGCCTGCAGTGGTGCGGCAGCCAGCAGGCAGCAGATCAGCGCGCCAGCAAATCGATGGATCATAGGCTCCCCTCCCTATCTTGCGTTGGATCACCCCTCGCAACCCAACCCCGCGATCGTAGGGGTTTTTCTGTCACGCTGTCAAATCAACATAGTCAATGTGACAAAGTAGAATTAATGTATGCGAACAATTTTCATGCGCTTGCCCTATTTTGCCGTGTTCAGTCATTGCTCTGCTGTTTGGGCTTGGTTAGCGTGCCGGGCTCTTGAAATTGGGCTGCTTTATTGCGGCACCGGGGCATCGCATTAAAAAACGGTCGTTCCCGAAGGGTGTGTCGGGAATCCACGCGGCAATGGATATCCGATAGAAACGCTTGGGTTTAATGGAATGCGAACAATGTGCATGCGCTTGCCCTAGTAGCGGTGCTGGCAGTCAAAAGAGTCGAGGTTGAATGATGTTAGAGTCGATGCGGAACCATGCGAAATCCTGGGTGGCGAAGATTATTCTGGGCGGCATTGCGTTGTCGTTTGTGCTGTGGGGGATTGGTGACTATTTCCTTGGCGGGCACGATGAGCCGGTGGCCTCGATTGATGGGAAGCCGATCAGCAATGGTGATTTTTATCGCAGTTATCAGCGCCAGATGAATGCTTACCGGGCGATGCTCGGCAAGAATTTTTCCAAAGATCTGGTCAAGTCGCTGCATCTGAAAGAGTCCACGCTGCAGACGATCATCAATCGACAGATTATGCTTAAAGTGGCGAACGATCTCGGCCTAGTGGCGCCGGCTAATGTGGTGTTGGCGAGCGTGGAGAGTAATCCGCAGTTTCAGTCTGCCGGCGTATTTGACCCCAAACGTTACAAGATCCTGACGCGCAATATGGGCTTTGGCTCCGCGCAGGATTACGAGAATGATCTGCGGCTGAATATTATCATCGAGGCGTTGCAGAAGGCGGTGCGCGATTCGGTCTATGTGAGTGATGCCGAGCTGCGCGAGCGCTACAAGCAGAAGTTTGAGCAGCGGGTGCTGGCGGCGATTGTGGTCGATCCGGCTTCGCTGCTGGATCGTGTGACGGTGAGCGATACCGAGGCGCAGGCGTGGTATAAGGCGCACAGTAGCGATTATATGTCACCGCTGCGGGTGAAGGTGAATATGGTGGAGATCGATCCGAAGCGGCTGGCACAGGATATGAGCGTCGATGATGCGGAGATTCAGGCTGCCTATGATCAGAAACGGGCGGAGTTCACGCTGCCGGAGGAGCGTAAGGCGCGCCATATTCTCATCAAGGTGGCTGCCGATGCCGATCAGAAAGCCGTGGCGGCAGCCAAGCAGAAGATTGAGATGATCGCCAAGCGCTTGAACAATGGTGATGACTTTGCGGCGCTGGCCAAGCAGTACTCTGAGGGGCCGTCGGCGAAAAAGGGCGGCGAGCTTGGCTGGTTCAAGCAGGGGACGATGGTTCCGGAGTTTGATCAGGCCGTCTTCAGTATGGATAAGGGCGATGTCAGTAAGCCGGTGAAGACACAGTTCGGCTATCATCTGATCCAGCTGGAGGATATTCACCCGCAGCATGTGCAGACGCTGGCGGAGGTGAAGGGTGCGCTGAAGGCGGAGATTGCGCGGGCGCGGGCAGCCGATGAGGCCTATAAACTGTCGCAGGATCTCGATGATGCACTGGGTATGGAGGATAGCCTCAAGGCGGCGGCGGATGCGGTCAACTTGAAGATGGTCAGCAGCGATCTGGTCAGTCAGCGGGAGGCTGAGGTGGCGCCGATTTTGAGTGATCCGCAGGTACGCAAGAAGGCGTTTTCCACGCTGCCGGATCAGCCGGTGGATATTATCGAAACCGCTGATGGGCGCTTTGTTGCTCTGGAAGTGGTTGAGCGCAAGAGGCCGGAGGTGCTCCCTTATGCGCAGGTAAAGCGTAAGGTGATGGCCGATGCCAAGAGCGATGCGGCCGATCGCAAGGCGCGTGAAACCGCTGATCAGATTCGTGCTGCCAAAGGGAAAACGCTCGATGCGCTGGCACAGCAGTTCGGTCAACCGAAATATATCTCCAAGCCACTGCGCAGCGATGGCAGTGGTGATAAGGCGAGCTGGATCAACAACGCACTGCTTGCGGCCGCTTTTGTGACACCGGCGGATCACTGGCTGGACCACGCCGTGCGGGTGCCGCAGGGCTATGCGGCGGTGCGGGTGAGCAAGGTGATTGCTGCTTCAGAGAAGGGCTTTGCGGCTGAGCAGAAGAAACTGCGCGCCGAGCTGGTGCGTGCGAAGGGCGACGTGCGTTTTTCACGCTGGATGGCAGCGCTGCGGGATCGCTACAAAATCGAGGTCAATCAACAGGCGCTGGCACGTTTTTAACCAGCCCGCCTGTCGATGGATGGGTGTTGTGATGAGCTCTGCAGGTATTTAGAAACTGTCGTGCTATGGCTGGATGAACAGTTGTTCGCGGTACCAGCGCAGTTCGTCGATCGATTCGCGGATATCGGCCAGCGCCAGATGCTCCTCTTTTTTCTCCGGTGCGCTGCGATCGGGATACCAGCGGCGCGCCAGCTCTTTGATGGTGCTCACGTCGATAATGCGATAGTGGAGGTAGGCCTCCAGCGCCGGCATGTAGGGGATGAGAAAGCGCCGATCCTGATGCACTGAATTGCCGCAGAGCGGTGATTTTCCCTTGGGTACATATTGCTGGATGAAGTCGATGGTCGCCTGTTCGGCCTCCTGCATGGTGGTTGTGGTGGCGCGAATCCGGTCAATCAGACCCGATTCACCATGATGCTTGCGATTCCACTCATCCATGCCGTCCAGTACCTCATCTGGCTGATGGATTGCCAGACACGGACCTTCGGCGAGAATATTCAGTTCACTGTCGGTCACGATGGTGGCGATCTCGATGATGGTGTCCTGCGCAGGCTCCAGACCGGTCATCTCCAGATCCATCCAGACCAGGTTGTCATCGGATATGTGTTGTTTTGTTGTCATGGCTCTCCTCCCTATTGTGATTTCGGCACTGCATGGATGCCGCAGATCTCCATCAAACGTAGCAGATTGTCATCGCCTTGCAAGATGGTAACCGGTGTGCGCGACCAGCTGCGCCGCACCGGATAGTGGCGCCGAAAGTGTGTGAACGACTCAACCAGCGCATTGGCGGGCGTGGTAGGCCAGCTGCGCATCTGCTGGTGGTCGCGCATGATGGGGTAGAGCAGTTCACTGACGCGCAGCAGCGTTTGCCATGCGTCGCCACGGTGCTCGATGGTGCAGGGGGTGGCTGGCGGC
>JALUXN010000318.1 GCA_027018975.1 Mariprofundaceae bacterium
ACAACATCGCCCGCCGCCAGATGCTTGCGCGCCCAGTCGCCGGCCGCCTCAAGATCATCCACCAGCGACACCTCACGATGGCCGCGCGCCACCATCCCCTCTGCCAAGCGCGCACTCTCAATCCCCTCGATCGGCGCTTCGCTGGCCGCATAGATCGGCAGCAGCGCCACACTGTTGGCGTCATCAAAAGCGCCCATAAATTCAGTCATCAAATCGCGCGTGCGGGTATAGCGGTGCGGTTGAAAGAGCACATGGATCGCGCGCGTCGGCCAGCAGTCACGCGCCGCCGCCAGAGTCGCTCGCAACTCCTTCGGGTGGTGGGCATAATCATCGACCAGCACCCCTGCGCCCATCTCGGTGCGCTGAAAACGGCGCTGAATCCCTTCAAAGGAGGCAAATGCCTCGCGAATCACGGCCAAATCGATACCGAGATCAAGCAGCACAGCCATCGCCGCCAACGCATTCTCGGCATTGTGCCGCCCCGGCATCGGCAACCGGAACTCGCCCAATTCACCCAGCTCACGGCTCGCCGCCGTAAATCGCTGCCCCGCGCCATCGGCGGTAACACTGAGCAGATGCAGATCGGCCTGCGGACTGCTGCCGTAGGTAGTCACCGGCTTGTATAACCCTTCGCGCAGCGCCGCCACGTTGGGGTGCTCATGGTGCAGCACCACCCGCCCGTAAAAAGGCACCAGATTGACGAAGGTGCGAAACGCCTCCATCAGCGCCTCAAAATCACCATAATGATCGAGATGTTCGGGATCGATATTGCTGACCACCGCGATGGTCGGTGAGAGACGCAGGAACGAGCCATCACTCTCATCGGCCTCCGCCACCAGCCACGGGCTGGCACCGAGCCGCGCATTGCTGCCGCAGGCGGTCAGCCGGCCACCGATCACGTAGGTCGGATCGAGCCCCGCCACCTCCATGCCGTGCGCAATCAGCGAGGTCATGGTGGTCTTGCCGTGACTACCCGCCACCGCCACGCCCTGTTTCATACGCATCAGCTCCGCCAGCATATCGGCGCGCGGAATCACCGGCACACCGCGCTGCTGGGCGGCGGCAATCTCCGGATTGCTCGCATCGACCGCGCTGGAGACCACCACCACCTGCGCATCGCCCAGATTCTCCGCCGCATGGCCGATCGCCACCGGCACACCCAGACTGCGCAGCCGCGCCACATTGGCATTGGCCGCCAGATCACTGCCCTGTACGGCAAAGCCCTGATTATGCAGCAGCTCGGCGATACCACTCATGCCGATGCCGCCGATGCCGATCAGATGGATACGCTGCACGCGACTCTTCATGCCTGCGCCTTCCCGCCTGTCGTTGTATCCAGCGGCAGAAACTCCGCCAGCAGATCGAGCTGCTTATCGCGCGCCGCATAGGGCGCCACCGCTTGCCCCGCACGGCTCATCTCGGCAAGGCGCGCATCATCAAAGAGCGCCGCATCGATCTCGGCAGCCAGCTGCTCCACCGTCAATGTCTGTTGATTCAGCACCACCGCCGCGCCGGCATCGGCCAGTGCCAACGCATTGTGACGCTGATGATCATCGGCCGCATGCGGCAGCGGCACAAACAGTGACGGCATGCCGATACAGGCCGCCTCACTCACTGTCATCGCACCAGAGCGCGCCACCAGCAGGTCGCCGCTGGCATAAAAACCGGCCATATCCTCACAGAAGGGGCGCACATCAGCGTCAATACCGGCGCAGGCGTAGATATCGGCCGCCACCTGCAGCGCTGCCGGCTGATTGCCGGCGATATGGGTGACCGAAAAGGCGCGCCCCTCACGTTTAAGCAGCCGACACGCCTCCGGCACCATCTGATTAAGCACCAACGCCCCCTGCGAACCGCCCAATACCAGCAGGCGTGGCGTTTGATGGCGCTGCCAGCGCAGCTGCAGCAACAGATCGCGCACCACATTACCGGTCACCACGGCGCGCACCGAGCGGTGCAGGTGCGCCTTCGCCGTCGAAAAGCCGAGCATGATCGCCCGGCAGAAACGCGCCAGCGTGCGATTGACCAGCCCCGGCATAGCATTCTGTTCGTAGAGCACCACCGGTACCCGCTGCAACAGCGCCGCAATCACCGCTGAAACACTGGCGTAACCGCCCACGCCAACGAGCAGATCGGGCTGTTCGTCGCGCCAATTCGCACGGATCGCCAGCACCGCACGCGGCAGCTCCCAGAGCAACACACGCAGCCGCTGCAACATACCCGCGCCCTTCACACCATGCATCTGCAACAGTTGCACCCGTCTCTCGCCGCGCTCCGGCAGTAGTGTCGCCTCCAAGCCCCGCTCGGCACCGATAAAGGCGACCTGCAGCGCTGGCCAACGCGCGCGCGCCGCATCGGCCAGCGCGCAGGCCGGCATGACATGGCCGCCGGTACCGCCGCCGGCAATGCAGAGCAGTGGTGCGCGGCTCATGTGAGCTGCTCCTTGAGTTGCGCCATGCGACCACGCCCCGATTTTTTGCGGCGATTGCCCGGCTGATGCCGCTGCACCGAAAAGACCAGCCCCATCAAGGCGCACTCGCCGATCAATGCACTGCCGCCATAGGAGACAAACGGCATCGGCATCCCCTTGGTCGGCAGCAGCCCCATCGCCGCGCCGAGATTGATCATCAGTGCCGTACCGAAGAGCACCACGCAGCCGATAATCAGCAGCCGCTGATACATCGATTCACAGCGTAGCGCCAGCCAGATACTGCGCCCGAGCAGCAGACAGAAGACCGCCAGCAGGCTCAAGATACCGACCAGCCCCAGCTCCTCACCGATACAGGCGGAGATGAAGTCGGTAAACACCTCCGGCAGATAAAAGAGCTTCTGCACCCCCTGTCCGACACCGACACCGAACAGACCGCCGCTGCCGAAGGCGATCATCGACTGGATCAGTTGGTAGCCGTTGCCGTAAGGGTCGTGCCACGGATCGAGGAAGGTGGTCATGCGCTGCAAGCGATAGGGCTCGGCGACCACGGCGATCACCGCCAACGGAATGAAGGTGCCGACCAGACCGAAGAGGTGGCGCATCGGCACACCGCCGACAAACCACATGGCGAAGCAGACAGTGGAGAGCAGCACAGAACTGCCGAAATCCGGCTGCAACAGCAGCAGCAACAGTGATACACCGAGCACCACCAGCATCGGCGCCAAACCGCTGGCGAAGTGGGTGAGCCGCTCGGGAAACGAGCCCATGTAGTAGGCCATGTAGATGATCACCGCCGGCTTGAGAATCTCCACTGGCTGCAGCGTCAACCCCATCAGCGAGAACCAGCGCTGCGCGCCGTTGATTTCGCGCCCCAGCCCCGGCACCAATACCGCCACCATCAACAGTATTGCCACGCCGAGCAGCGGCAGCGCAACGGCGCGCCACCAGGTGGTATCGATGCGTGAGAGCAGCCACATCAGCAGCAATCCGCTCGGAATATAGACCAGCCAGTGGCCGACAATGCGGAACGGATCACCATAGCGCACCTCCGCCACGCTGACGCTGCTGCTATAGACCATCAGCACGCTGAAACTCATCAACGCCAGCACGCATCCGGCGAGGATCGGATCGAACGGCTGCAGCGTTTTGGCCGCCGGCTTCTTTGCGACTGAATGCTGTGCGGCTGACTTATGCATCCGCCGCCTCCAGCGCCCGCACGGCATGCATAAAGCAGTCGCCGCGCTCAACATAATCTTTGAATTGATCCTGACTGGCCGCCGCCGGCGATAGCAAAACCGGCACGCCCTGTTGGCCGCGCGCTGCCTCCTTGACCGCCTGCGGCACGGTTTTAACAAATTGTGCCGGCACACCGGCCGCCTCGGCCAGCTGCATGAAGGGTGCGGCATCACTGCCGACCACCAGCATCTGCGTCACCCGCTCGGCCACGCACGCCTGCAGCGTGTGTAACTCCAGCCCTTTGCGCAGGCCGCCACAGATCCAGATCACCTGATGAAAAGCGCCGAGCGCCGCCTTGGCCGCCTCCGGATTGGTCGCCTTGGAGTCGTTGATCCACTCGCGCCCGACCACCACGCCGAGCGATTGCAGCCGGTGCGGCAAGCCGCGGAAGGAGGTGAGCGATTGACGAATCACGCCCGGCGTTACACCGAAATCGGCCGCCGCCTGACCGGCCACGGCGAGATTGAGGTGTTGATGCATGCCGACAACCGCCAGTTCATCATGGTTGATCGTGTGCGCCACATCGTAGTGGTGCCAGAAGAGCTGCCAGCTGCCATCATCAGCCAACTGCACACCGCAATCCAGCCCCTCGGCACTGTGCAGATCCATCGAGCCGACACCGCAGCGGCGCACAAACACACCGCGTTCACGCAGCTCATTCGCCAGCCCGTCCCACGCCGCATCGGCCGGCAGCATCGCCTTGTCGCCCTCGCCCTGACGGGCAAACAGCCGCATCTTGGCCGCCGTATAACTGGCCATGTTTTCATGCATGTCGGCGTGATCGGGTTGCAGATTGAGCAGCGCCGCCCAGCGTGGCCGAATTGGCTGCGCCCGCTCCAGCTGGAAACTGGAGAGCTCCAGCACCACGCGCGGCGGCTGCGCCTCACCATCGAGCAGATCGAGCATCGCCGTGCCGATATTGCCGCCCGCCTCGATGCCGCCGGGCAGGGTGTCCATCATGGTGCTGATCAGCGACACCGTCGTTGTCTTGCCGTTGGTGCCGGTGACCGCCACCAGATCGCCACGGAAATATTCTGTAAACAGATCGAGATCGCCGAGTACCGGCACACCCGCATCGCGCAGCTCAACCAATACCGGGTGGTACCAGTTGACGCCGGGGCTGACCACGACGCGCGAAAAGGTACGCAGCTTGGCGACATCAAGCGGCCCGACATGGGTCGGGATGTTGATGCGCATGGTCGCATCGGCCGCCTCATCGAACGCCTCGCACGCCTGCCCCTGCGCAATGAGGAAGCGCGCCACCGCTTGTCCGGTGCGCCCCATGCCGATGATGGCGGTATTGGTTGGCATCGTGCTGCTCATCGGATCTTCAAGGTAGAGAGCGCTACCAACGCCAAGATAATCGAAATAATCCAGAAGCGGACAATCACCTTCGGCTCCGCCCAACCTTTGAGCTCAAAGTGGTGGTGGATCGGCGCCATGCGGAAAACCCGCTTACCGGTCAGCTTGAAGCTCGCCACCTGCACCATCACCGATACCGCCTCCAGCACAAACAGGCCGCCGGCAATACCGAAGAG
>JALUXN010000319.1 GCA_027018975.1 Mariprofundaceae bacterium
GGATTTTTATATCACCGAGGAAGGGCAGAGTTATCGTACCGATGGTCAGCTGCTTAGCGACTATCACTGCTTCGGGCTGCCAGTGCTCTCTCCTGTTGCAGGCTTTGTCGTGAAACGATTGGACTCGCTGCCGGATAACCCACCCGGACAGGTGGATATGGAGAATAACTGGGGCAATCATCTGTTGATACGCATGGAAAATGGTCTCTATGCCCTGCTGGCACATCTGAAACAGGAGAGTGTCGTCGTCGATACGGGCAGCTACGTGCACCCCGGGCAGCGACTCGCTGAATGCGGCAGTTCTGGGCGTTCGCCTCAACCCCATCTGCATCTGCACATTCAGTGCGGTGAGATATTGGGCAGTCCAACTCATCCGTTTCATTTGACGACAGTGATGTTTCGTCCCAACGCCTCTGCTCCTGCGCAATTCCGTCTTTTTTCGCGGCCGGACGAAGGTGAATCAGTTATGATGCCCAAAACTGATGCCGTACTGCGTGAGAGTTTACGTATGCATGTTGGTCGGCAGTTCTGCTATCGGGTTGAGCAAGGGGGGACTAACCAAGAAAGGGTGTTATCAGTCTCGCTCGACCTGCTCGGCGAGTTGCGTCTGGAGAGTGACCGTGGAGCCAGTGCGGCTTTCACCTGTCGCGACCACCTGTTGGCATTTTATGACCGTCAGGGACCAGCTGATATGTTGCTCGACGCCTGGTTGCTGGCATTGGGTCTCACGCCGTTCACCGAAGGTCAATTATGCTGGCATGACCAGCCATCGATGAAGCTGTTGCCCACCACCTTGCTACAGCAGTGCATGATGCAGATGATGATGCCGCTTGGTGGCGGAATCAAAAGTACATATCAACGCCATTGGGCGAACGGTGCGTGGCAACAATCGGGGCGGCATCGATTGCGTCTGCCAATTGGAATCGGCATCGAAGTGACAACAGACGCGCATATTGAACCACGCTTGGGGTGTAGTCGTATCCGCATGATCTGCGGTTCGCTTACGCTCGATGCGACACTGTTAAGCATCGGGCAAAAAGCAGATGCTGGAATTCCTGCTTGGCGGATGGTAACAGATCAGGGACCAGCACAAGAAAATAAATGACAGAGGAGAAGGTATGAGCATAAAAACAAGAATGAAAATATACAAAAAAAACGGAGCGCTGACGCTCGGGGCGATGATGACATTGTTTGTCGGAGGACACGCAGTGCATGCCGCAGAGGGGGATTGGTCTGTGAAGACAGATCTCCAAGCGATGTATGGCAACTACAGCGGTTCACTGCAGCGTAACTCGCTCAGCAGTAGCGGTGTGATTGTCAGTGCGGACTATCTGGATAAGGGTGGCTTTTCGTTGGCTGCAAATTTCACCCGACTTACTTACAAGGCGAGCAATGCGATTAATCAGCAGGGTTATTTCGCGAATGGCCGCTATAAGCTCTATCTCGACAGTTTACCGGGTCCGCTGACACTGATGTTGAATGGACACTACATCAACAATAACGACATCACGGGTAACACAGACAATGTTAAAGTGATCTCTCCCCAAGTATCCTTTATAAACTATGCCAAAACCTTCTACGTGGATTTTGGCTATGCGCGATCGAAGTATCAGCACAATTTGAGTGTTAACCAATATACACCCACCCTAGGTATCGGCCTCAACAACGGTGCTGACTGGGTTCAGGCTCGGGGTTACCTCATTCAAGTTTCCAACCCTCTACGTGCGCAGAACAAGAGCTCGACCTCGGCCATTGATGTGAAGTGGTCACACTGGTTTGCGCCGGGCTCATGGCATCATATGGAGAAGATGCAGCTTGCTGGACTCTTCGGCGAACGTATTTATGCGGTGGATAATGATGCGGCTGCCGTATACAACCTTGCAGATATCCAGCGTGGTTCGCTCTCTCTGAGTCTTCAGTGGCGGCTTACGGAGTCTCTGCATTTGATGGTGATAGGTGGCAATGAGCGTTATCTGAACAACGTTATTGGCAATGCTTACAACAACCGTTTCGCTTATATTGATTTTACTACAAACTGGTAAAGGAGCTTTTATATGTCATTGATGAAGATTGTATTTACATTGCTGATGCTGGGGGTATTGATTCCAACCGCCGCCAAGGCGGAGAACAAAAACGTATGGAGTGACTCCTACGCCTTGGAAGCCAATGGTAAATATGAAAAGGCAGCTGCTCTTATTGCGCCGCTGCGGGACAACGGCAATGAGAGCGAACTGGCCACGCTGCGTTATGGCTGGTTGAACTATTTACAGGGAAATTTCAATGATGCCATCCATGCTTACAAGCAGGCATTGGAGCGCAATAATCGTTCGCTGGATGCCCGTTTGGGTATTGCGCTACCCCTTATGGCGCAACAACGATGGAATGAAGCTAGCCGTTATCTGAAACAGGTGCTGGCGCAATCCCCTTACAACTACGTTGCACATGTGCGATTGATGGCTTGTGAAGAAGGATTGAGAAAGTGGGAGACGCTTGCCAAGCATGCACTCTCTCTTTCGGCCAGTTACCCCTCCAATGCAACGATTCTCGTCTATCTAGCCAGAGCCTATGCTTGGCAGGGTAAACGAGAGCTGGCGAAAGCGGCCTATCAGCGCGTTCTGGTTCGAGTGCCCGGCCATCTGGAGGCACGTCGATATTTGAATCAGTGACAGGCGGAGTGTCCATTATTCTATGAAATTTCTACGAGGCCTTTCGGGCATCGTAGCGCTTTGGCTGTTGGCGGTGTTTCTGGTTGCTGCATTTGTGGGTTGGGATCAGTTGAAAGACATCGCCGATATTCATGCACGGGCATTGCAGATTGAGTCGGTCAACCACAAAAGCCATGCACTACACGAGCTGGAGATTGCGGTGCGCGCGCAAGAGTCGCATGTGCATGATTTTCTCATCACCGGCTCCGAGCAACATGCACAGGCATTTCGGAGTGGTGTTCCGATGTTGCGTCGAAGTATCAGCAAGATCTCTGCTCTCGGCATCAATACGGCCAAGCTGCTGCACATGGTGGAACGCATCAATATCATCGCTGAACAGGTGTTTTCGCTGCCCTTCGCAACCGGCAATATGGAGGGGCCGATCTTGATGCATGATCTTGATAACCAGATTGCAGCGCTAATTCGGCAGTTGGCACGTGAGCATCACAACATGGATAATGAAGTCAACGAGTCCATGCGCTTTGTCACCAGTCTGCATCTGGATATGCGGGGCGATTTTATCGCTTCGCTGGTGGTGCTCTTTGCACTGCTCTCCGGCCTGACGATCTACATCTACCTGCGCGTTTTCCGTCCGCTCTCCATTCTGCGCGGTCGCGTGGCCACTATCGGCGAGGGTGGCAGCTTGGAGGATGTGGAGAGCCCGGATTTCGGGGATAATGAGATTGGAGAGCTATCCACCGCCCTGAACCGGATGAATCGTGCGATCCACCAGCATCAACAGGAGTTGATCCATGCCCGCAGCCTGCAAGCGCATCAGGAGAAGATGCAGGCGCTGGGATTGATGACCGCGAATATCGCCCATGAAGTTGGCAATCCGCTATCTGCAGCATCTGTCTCGTTGGATGTGGCACAACATCAGCTCAATGCCGGCCGCTATGATGAGAGCAAACGCCATCTGCGCCATGTATCTGAAGAACTGCAACGCACCGAAAACATCATCCAGAATATCCTGAATTTTGGCAGACCTTCGCAGACGACAATCGATACGGTCGATATCCATGCGGTTGTCAACAGTGCCATGCAGCTGGTCACACTGGCTAGAAAACCTCGGCATGTGTCCATTCAATACCGTCCGGCTGAGTACACCCCACCTGTTTCAGGCAGTGAAGATATGTTGCGGCAGGTCCTGGTGAATTTGCTAATCAATGCCATTGATGCCTCACCCGATGGGGCAACGGTCACCATTGTTGGTCAAGTGAACAACGATGGCATGGTTCTGGATATTACAGATCAGGGCTGTGGTATTGATGCAGCGCATGTCGAAGCCATCTTTTCACCCATGTTCTCCACCAAGCAGCTGGGCGAGGGAACGGGATTGGGGCTATCCATCAGTCGGGATCTGATGCAGCAGATGGGGGGTGATCTGCTCTTATGGAGCAACAACAGCGAGGGTTGCACATTTCGGATGCATTTACCCCACAAGATAGGAGGCGATGATGCTGATTCTGGTGATTGAGGATGAACAGCGTATCCGCGAAGGCATCGCGCAAATGGTGGCCGAAGAGGGGTATGATGTGGTGGAGGCTGCGGATATGCAGCAGGGAATCGCCATGATTGAGCAGGAGGCGCCATCGGTTGTGCTCTCCGATATCAATCTGCCCGACGGCGATGGCTTTGCCATTTTAAGCTACTGCCAGCATCATCATATTGAGACACCGTTTATTTTTATGACGGCATTCGGTAATCGTGATGTCGCCATACAGGCGATTGAGGCGGGCGCCTATGACTATGTCTCCAAGCCGCTGCGTTTCGATGAGCTGTTTGCCCGCCTGAAGCGCCTCGAAGAACTGCAAAACCTTAAAGCACAGATGCAACACAAATCAGCGCGCAAATTAGCCGAGAGTCAACTTGCCGTGCTGGGCGACTCCGTACCGATGCGGCGTATTCGGCAGCTGGCGAGCAAAGCAGCCACTTCCGATGCGCCGATGCTGATCACTGGCGAAACAGGGGTGGGGAAAGGGTTGCTGGCCAAACTGGTGCATAGCAGTGGTGCGCGCTGTAAGCAGCCGTTTGTCAGTATCAACTGCGCATCGATTCCGGAAAATCTCCTAGAGTCCGAGCTCTTCGGCTATCGCAAAGGTGCGTTTACCGGCGCAGACAAGCATAAAAAGGGGATGTTTGAAGTGGTCGGTGGAGGCACGCTGTTTCTCGATGAAATTGGCGAAATGCCTCTGCCGCTTCAGGCCAAACTGCTGCATGTGCTGGATAATGGTGTGTTTCGCCCGCTCGGCAGCACGCGAGACCTGCACCTCAAGGGACGGGTCATTGCGGCTACCAATGTGAGCCTTGAAAGCATGATCGCAGACCGCGCCTTTCGCCAAGATCTCTTCTATCGCTTATCGGTACTGAGTATTGAGGTGCCGCCACTGCGCAGTCGCCCTGAAGACCTCCTGCCACTGGCTGAGAAGATTTATCGTGAACTCTCCGGCGAAATGGGTCGGCCTGTGGAGCGGATGCCCTTGACGATGGT
>JALUXN010000320.1 GCA_027018975.1 Mariprofundaceae bacterium
CACTCCTCACTCCTCACCCCTCACCCCTCACCCCTCACCCCTTTCCCGCAATGTAGATTCCACGCCGGGGTTTTCCCGGCGGACTGTTTGTTGCATGGTTGGGGGATGGATGTGGCAGCGGTACGGTTGATGGCGTTTTTTGGCATTTTTCTACTCATGGCCGTGGCCGAAGCGCGCTGGCCGCGGCGGGCGTTGACGCAGGGGCGCCAGCGCTGGCCGGCGAATCTGGCCATTGTGGTGCTCAATGCACTGTTGATGCGATTGCTGTTGCCGGCGGGGGCGGTCGGCGTGGCTGTCTGGGCTCAGGGGCAGCAGTTCGGCCTGTTTCATGTGCTGCATCTGGCGCCGTCAGCGCTGCTGCTGGTGGCTGCGGTGGTGCTGCTCGATCTGATCATTTACCTGCAGCATCGCTTGTTCCATCGCGTGCCGCTGCTCTGGCGGTTGCATATGGTGCACCACGCCGACCGCGATATTGATGTCACCACGGGGCTGCGCTTTCATCCGATCGAGATCATGCTATCGATGTTGATCAAGGCGGGGGTGATCCTGCTGTTGGGGATTCCGGCGACGGCGGTGGTGATCTTCGAGATTGTGCTCAATGGCATGGCGATGTTCAATCACGCCAATGTGCGCCTGCCGGCGGCGCTTGATGCGTGGCTGCGCTATCTGGTTATTACGCCCGATCTGCATCGTGTGCACCACTCGGTGATTCGCGCAGAGACCAACAGCAATTACGGCTTCAACCTCAGCATCTGGGATCGCCTCTTCGGCAGCTGGCGCGCGGCGCCGGCGCTCGGTCATGCGCGGGTGCAGATCGGTCTGGCAGATCTACAACAGGCACCGACCCATCGACTGCTGTTTATGTTGAAGCTACCGTTTGCCAACCAAAGTGGCGACTACGCCGGCGGAGCGCAGACTCGCCGGTGAGAGAATCTGGTTGGCATTTGTGGAAGCGGTTTGGTGAGTATGGATTCCCGCCTGCCGGGGAATGAACGGTGGGTGTGTGCAATGGACGAGAAAAGTTCACCACGGAGTACACAGAGTTATGACGGGCAATCGAGATTTTACTCTGTGTACTCTGTGGTTCCTCCTAACATACGATAAACACACATCCCGCACGCTTGTGAGGCAGCATTGCGTCATCCCGCGCAGGCGGGAATCCACGCAGCAATGGCTCCTCGCTTGAGGGGCTGCGGAATGATGAAGTGAGGTGACAGATGAGTGAAGAGTTGGTGAATCGCTGCGAGTGTGTCGGACGGACATTTGCGCAGCTTAAGGCGTATGAGAGCTTCGAGCAGGCGCAGCAGGCGACTGGTTGCGGTGCAGAGTGTGAGGGGTGCGTGCCCTATCTCAAATTGATGTTTCAGACCGGTGAGACGGCGTTTGCGATCGACGACCCGCGTTTGCCGTAGATTGCCGCCTGCCTCAGGGCGAAACCATTGCGCGGTTGGGGTTGTCTCGGCTGCGCGTGGCTTGCAACATGGCGGCCGCTGTTTGCTGATATGAATGACATTTGGAGGTGAATGATGGCACTTGTGGCTTCGATACATGTGGATGCAGGTTGGCAGCTGCCCGATATGCAGTTGACCGATGTGGAGGGCAAGCCGGTGGCGCTGCCGTCGTTGATGGGGGAGAAGGGGTTGTTGGTCGCCTTTACCTGTAATCACTGCCCCTATGCGATTGCGGTCTGGCCACGACTGATTCGTCATGCGGCCACGTTGAAAGCGATGGGGATTGCGACGGTGGCGGTGAATCCGAATATCCACCCTGATTATCCTGAAGATGGCGTTGATGCGATGCGTGAGAAGATCGCCGAGTGGGGGATCGATTTCCCCTATCTGGCCGATACGACGCAGGATGTGGCCAGGGCATTTGAGGCGCAGTGCACGCCTGATCTCTATCTCTTCGCGGCTGATGGTGGGCTCTATTATCATGGCCGGATTGACGATTACTGGAAGGATGAGGCGAAGGTGACGCGGCAGGAGCTGCTGCCCGCCGCCGAAGCGCTGGTCGCCGGAGAGCCCGCACCGCAGCCGCAGCACCCGACCATCGGCTGTTCGATCAAGTGGCGCGAGTAAATTGACGGGTGCGCAAGAACGGCAGCAGAAAAAGTAGGGTGGTTTTCTTGTGCGGATCACCTACACTCGCTGCCGGATGATCGCTCAGGCTGCGCCGGGCGATGCTATATTGGAATCTAAGGAGTGTATAAATGAGTGTATTAGTTGGTAAGCAAGCCCCCGATTTCACTGCTGCGGCAGTGATGGCAGATGGCTCTATAAATGAGAGTTTTTCCCTCTCCGATTACAAGGGCAAGTATGTTGTCCTCTTCTTCTATCCGCTCGACTTCACCTTTGTCTGCCCCTCCGAGTTGATCGCATTTGATCACCGCATCAAAGAGTTTGCCGATCGTGGCGTACAGGTGATTGGCTGCTCGATCGACTCGCAGTTCACCCATGCAGCGTGGCGCAACACGGCAGTGAATGACGGTGGTATCGGCGAGGTCGCCTATCCGCTGGTGGCGGACGTGAAGCATGAGATTTGCCAGGCCTATGATGTGGAGTTTGCCGATGCAGGTGTCGCTTTCCGTGGCTCTTTCCTGATCGACAAAGATGGCGTGGTGCGTCATCAGGTGGTCAACGATCTGCCGCTGGGGCGCAATATCGACGAAATGCTGCGCATGATCGACGCGCTGCAGTTCACCGAAGAGCATGGCGAAGTCTGCCCGGCCGGCTGGAACAAAGGCGACCGCGGCATGGTGCCCGATGCCGATGGCGTCGCCACCTATCTGGCAGATGAGGCGGACAAGCTCTAAATCCGTTGCAACTGTTCATCTCATCCCACGGTTTGCCCGCTAGCTGCGTTGAACATGCTCATGTGCAGTAGCACACTGCGCGTGTTCGCCTTGCTATCGAACAAACCATGGGCGATCTGAACAGTTCCAGCATCTAGCTGATGTTACATTCACCCGAAGCCCCGCCATTGTGCGGGGCTTTTTGGTGTTTGGCGCGGGTGGCTGGAATGGTTAGCGTGCCCTCATAGCGGCAAGCGCAACGTGGAGGGTGACGATATGATGCGACACTTACGACAACAACTGATCCAACTGCTTGATCAGGCGCGACGACAGCATCGCATGGATCAGGTGCAGCCGCGCTTAATGGCGGTGCTGGTGCAGGATTTCCTCACCCTGCTGCCGCGCGGCAAGCGCAGTGCGGTGGAGATGCGTTCGCGTAGCCTGAGTCACGGCAATCTGCACCGCCACATCTTCACCATCCGCTGCCCCGATCAGGCTTTTTATCTCGATGCGATCAAGGGTTATCTGCTGCAGAAAGGCATCCAGCCGATCGGCCAGCAGACAATGGTGGCGCGCATGCTCTGCGGGCCGGATGGGTGCGACCTGGAGCTGCGCGACCCGGATATTCACGACGAAGACAACTTCATGTTCATCGCCCTGCACATCTCCGCCACCCTCTGCCCCGATCCGGAGCCGATCCGGCTCGATATTCAGGCGATTCTGCGCGCGGTCGATCTGTCGGTGAGCAACTTCTCGGCGATGCGCAAGGCGGTCGCCTACGCGGTGGCGCGGCTGATGCCCGAAGCCCCCGATGCGGCGGCGCTGCTCGACTGGATGAACGATAATCACTACCTCTATTTTGCGTTGTCGCACGGTGATCAGCGGCTGGGCTTGATGAAAAACCGGCGGGTGATGCAGCGCGTGGTGCGCGGCTTGGAGGAGGAGATTGCGCAGATGCCGGCGCCGCAGCAGGCGGGGGTGAGCTGGTGGCAGCTGCCGGCCAGTCAACACTATCTCTACAGCGAGGCGAGCGTGGAGGTGGTGCGCGTCTGCTGGACGGAGCCGGAACACCGTATCAACTCGATGCTGATTGTCGGCCACTTTTCGCGCAGCGCTCGTTTTGCCAATGCCAGCTATCTGCCGGTGATGGCGACAGCGTGGCGCACACTGGCGGGCGATCCGCTGCTGCAGCACTCCGCCTTCTACCGGCGTGAGATTCGCACCCTCTTCGATCGTATCCCCAAACGAATCCTGCTCGCCACTGAACCGGCCGACTGGCTGGAGCCGCTGAAGGCGATTATCGATCTGGCCGATCCGATGCAGCTGGTCAGCGCGGTGCTGCGCAGCCGGGACGGGCATCTTGATACGTTGATGATTGCCATTGCCGCTAAGCGCTACGGGCCGGTGGTCTTGCAGCGCATCCTCGATACGCTCGGCGATGCCGGCATGCGGATTCACGGCTATGAGTCGTTCGGCACCGGACCGCACCGGCTGATCTTTATCGGCGTGGAGCGGGCGAGTGTCACCATCAGCCGGCAGCGCTGCGAAGAGTTAATCCGGCGCTGCATCATTTTCTGGAAGGATCTGGCCAAGGCGGAGGTGTTGCGCCACGCCGATCTGTTCGATATTCCCGCCACATTGCAGGAGCTGGAGCATGTGCCGCCGCTCTATCAGGAGCTCTTTCCGCCGGCGCAGTTCAGTCGCGATCTGCAGATGCGCCGGCGCCTACTGGCCAACGGGCGCACCTGTGTGCATGTGACCAGCAAGGCGGGCAGCCGTGGTGACAAGCGGCATGAGGTGGAGCTGCGCATCTACGCTATTGAGCAGTCCTCCCTCGGCGAGCTGGTGGACACCATCCGCTCCTTCGCGCTCGATCCGGTGCAGGAGTCGGTGATTCCTTTCGGTCGGATGCCCGATGGTGAGCAAGGGCGTGCTGATGCGCAGGGCGACTGCGCCTGCATCCATATCTCTTCGCTGATCTGCCGTGCGCCGCACCATCTGGATAGTGACGCTGTGGCGCGGCTGCGGCGCGGGTTGGCGCAGGTGCTCAATGGCGAGGCGGATCACGATCCGCTCAATGCGCTGGTGGTGCTGGCCGGCCTGTCGATTGAGGAGGTGGCGATTCTGATCACTCTGCGCAACCATCTGGTGCAGCTGATGCCCGATGCCGCGCGCATGCCGCTCTCCGAGATGATGATGCGCCACCCCAATGTGGCCGCCGCCCTGCAGCAGCTCTTTGCCGCCCATCATCTGCCGGCGATGCCGGACTCCTTTCTGGCCGAGTCGCGGGCGCAGTTTCACGCGGCTATGGGTGATGTGGCGAGTCTGGCCGATGATCGTTGGTTCCGCGCCTTGGCGGAGCTGGTGGAGGCCTCCC
>JALUXN010000321.1 GCA_027018975.1 Mariprofundaceae bacterium
ATTATAACCAACCTTCGCGCCTTCCTGCTTTTTCCCATAGGTGGTTTTTACCGTTGAATCCACATCGATCCACATAGAGTCCCGCATCAAACGGGAAGTGAACGCTCTCGCTCGCTTCCAGGCGCGACCACGCATGGTATGGTTGAGCGTCTCCAGTTGATAAACATGTTGCTCATTCGCCGTCTTGAAGATGCGACTCATGGTCGTGGCATCCATCACCTTTTGCCAACCACCAAGCTTGCGCAACACCTTGTCCCCCCAGACTCGAATGCTGTCATCAACACTACGAGCTCCAGCGATTAGGCTGAGCAGATGTAACTCCACAGCATCGCATAATTGGTAGCGAGCATTGTTGGCTCTGGTGTGATGAACAACCTTGCGAAAGGAATCTCTAAATCCAAGCTTATGTAGAAATCGAATCGCTGGAATCAATCCGGCATAGGTGGTCAGGTTCTTGCCCGTACCTTCGATGGTTACTTTTTGCATAGACTTTCGGACGCGGTGTGCTGTAGCTTTACTCACTGAAAAGGTGACTCCTTTGTTTTTTTGATTGAGCTGCTAACTTATGGAGGAGTCTACCTTTTTTGGATTATATTGCCAGGTGTTTGCAGGATCTAGGGTCGATTGGGATATTTGCCGCTCGGGCAACAGTGAGGAGGAGCATGTTATGAAAATGATTACTGCGGTGGTGAAACCGTTCAAACTGGATGATGTGAAGGATGCGCTGCTGGAGATCGATGTCTCCGGCATGACGATTGTCGAAGTGCGCGGCCATGGCCGGCAGAAGGGACATACCGAGCTCTATCGCGGCGCGGAATATAGTGTCGATTTTGTGCCGAAGACCGAGATCAAAGTGGTCGTCTCTGATGACCGTGTCGATGAGGTGATCGATGCGATGCAGCGTGCCGCATGCACCGGCAAGATCGGCGACGGTAAGATTTTTGTCACACCCGTGGAGCGCGTGATTCGGATTCGCACCGGCGAAGAGAATCAGGACGCATTGAGTTAATTCGAGTCGGACGAGGGAGATAACTAATGAATGTCGATGTATTTTTTCTAACCATGGGCGCAGCCATGGTACTGGCGATGCATGCCGGTTTTGCCTTTTTAGAGGTCGGGACGGTGCGCAAAAAGAATCAGGTCAACGCGCTGGTACGGGTGATCAGTGATTTCGGATTTTCAACCATCGCCTACTTTTTTGTTGGTTTTATGGTTGCCTACGGCATTAATTTTTTCGCACCGGTGGCCGAGATCAATGTGATCGGTGGCGCCAAGAATGGCTATGAGATGGTGCACTTCTTCTTTCTGCTCACCTTTGCTGCCGCGATCCCCGCGATCATCTCCGGCGGCATCACCGAGCGGGTGAAGTTTTGGCCCAATGCGATGGCCACGGTGCTGCTGGTCGGCCTCGTTTACCCCCTCTATGAGGGGATGATCTGGGGTGGCAACTTCGGCTTCCAGAGTTGGTTGGAGTCATCATTCGGCGCCCAGTTCCACGATTTTGCCGGCTCCGTAGTGGTACATGCGATGGGTGGATTTCTGGCGCTTGGCGCGGTGGTGATGCTCGGCGCACGGCATGGGCGCTACGGTAAAGATGGTCAGACCAAAGCGATTCTTCCCTCCAATATCCCCTTTCTGGCGCTCGGTTCGTGGATTCTCTGCGTTGGCTGGTTCGGTTTCAATGTGATGAGCGCCGGCAACGCGGCAGGTGCCTCCGGTCTGGTAGCGATGAACTCCCTGCTGGCGATGGTTGGTGGTCTGCTGGCGGCACTGGTGGTGGGCAAGAATGACCCCGGCTTTGTCCACAACGGTGCGCTGGCCGGTCTCGTAGCAGTCTGTGCCGGATCGGACATCATGCACCCGCTCGGTTCACTCTTCGTTGGCGTGGTTGCCGGTGCAGTCTTTGTGGTCGGTTTCGAGTTCATTCAGAACCGCCTCAAAATTGACGACGTACTTGGTGTGATTCCGCTGCATGGTGTCTGCGGCACGTGGGGCGGTATTGCTGCCGGCATTTTCGGCACTACGGCAATGGGTGGTGCCGGCGGCGTCACCTTCATGGCGCAGCTGGTCGGCACATTGGTCGGCTTGGCTATCGCTATCGCTGGCGGCTTCATCGTCTATGGTGCATTGAAGAGCACTATCGGCATCCGCCTATCCGAAGAGGAAGAGTTCATGGGCGCCGATCTTGCTATCCATCAAATCAGTGCCAACCCGGAAGAGGATATGGCGGGTCACTGACAGCGTAAGCGTCACCGACCGTACACAACAGAACGTCCCTCACGGGGCGTTCTGACTACTGACTAAATCACCCCTCCACCGCCACCGGAATATCGTGGCCATGCGCTTTGAGCAACGCGAAGCGTTCGGCGACTTTGAGATCCTCGGCAACCATCTCGGCGCACATCTCCTGTACTGTAATCTCCGGCGTCCAGCCCAGCTTCGCTTTGGCCTTGCTCGGGTCGCCCAGCAGCGTCTCCACCTCTGCCGGCCGGAAATAACGCGGATCGACGCGCACAATCACATCGCCCACCGCTAATGCCGGTGCTTTGTCGCCTGCGATGGCTGTGACCACGCCACGCTCCTCTAGGCCTTCGCCCTCGAACTCGATCGTCACACCAAGCTCTGCCGCCGCCCAGGTGATAAACTGGCGCACCGAGTACTGCACACCAGTAGCGATAACAAAATCGTCCGGAGCATCCTGCTGCAGCATCATCCACTGCATACGCACATAATCCTTGGCATGCCCCCAGTCGCGCAGCGCATCCATGTTGCCCATGTAGAGGCAGGACTCCAGCCCCTGCGCGATATTGGCCAGCCCGCGTGTGATCTTACGGGTCACAAAGGTCTCACCGCGACGCGGCGATTCGTGGTTGAAGAGAATGCCATTGCAAGCGTACATGCCATACGATTCACGATAATTGACCACAATCCAATAGGCGTACATCTTGGCCACCGCATAGGGCGAACGGGGATAAAACGGCGTCGTCTCTTTTTGCGGAATCTCGCGCACATCACCGAACAGCTCGGAGGTAGAGGCCTGATAGAACCTCACCTTCTTTTCCATGCCCAGCAGTCGAATCGCCTCCAAGAGCCGCAGCGTGCCGACCGCATCGACATCCGCCGTATATTCCGGCGACTCGAAACTGACCGCCACATGCGATTGCGCGCCGAGATTGTAGACCTCGTCCGGCTGCACCTCCTGAATAATGCGGGTGAGATTGGAGGCGTCCGTCAGATCGCCGTAATGGAGGGTGAAATTCTTGTCTTCGACATGCGGATCCTGATAGATGTGATCCACCCGCTGGGTATTGAACAACGATGCACGCCGCTTGATGCCGTGCACCTGATACCCCTTCGCCAACAAAAACTCCGCTAGATAGGAGCCATCCTGGCCAGTCACGCCAGTAATCAATGCAACTTTTTGTGTCATCTCTTCTCCTTAGTTTGATCGCTCAGCTGTCGCTCAAATCATTTTGAACAACATCTGTCAGCCACCCTGAATCATGATCAAGGCAATGCGTTGCAGCGTCGCAACGACAAAGTTATCGAGAAACATAATCAGCAACAGCACAATAATCGGCGATAGATCAATGCCGCCAATGTAGGGCACACGCTTGCGAATCGGGAAAAGCAGCGGCTCCGAACACTGATTGATCACCCGTACAATCGGGTTGTAGGGGTCAGGAGAGACCCAGGAGAGAACTGCGCGTGCAATCACCACCACTGTCGCAGCCGTAAACAGCGCGCTCAGCACCATCGCCAGCGCCTGTAGAAAGTAGCCCAGAACAAACATCAGCTCATCTCCTCCGAACGTTTTTTCGCCGCCACGACCCCCTCGCGCACTGCAGCCGGAAAACCCATCTCATACATCATATCGAGCGCGGCCTGTGTGGTTCCGCCGGGACTGGTAACCTGATGGCGCAGTGACTCCGCATCGCGCCCGCTCTCCACCAGCATCTTGCCGGCACCCAGTGCCGTCTGTCCGACCAAGGTGGACGCCAACGACGCATCCAGCCCCAGCTTGACACCTGCCGCCTGCATCAACTCCGCCAGCAGAAAGAAATAGGCAGGGCCACTGCCGGATAGCGCTGTCACCACATGCATCAGCGACTCATCCGTCACCCGCGTCGATTGGCCGCAGGCATTGAGCAGATACTCCGCCCGCTGTTGATGCAATTCATCAGCCTCGCTGTAGAGCACCGACATGCCCGCCCCTACCAGAGCAGCTGTGTTGGGCATCACGCGAACAATGTGCGGATGCCCTGCCGACCACGCCTGCAACGATGCGCTCGCCACACCCGCGGCGATACTGATCACGGTACACGCCGCCGGCAGCGCAGCGGCAATCTCCTGCAGAACACCACGCAGCTGCTGTGGTTTCACCGCCAGTAGCACCAGATCCGCATCCTGCACGGCCGCGACATTATCTTCGCTCAAGCGCACCGCATAGCGCTCTGCCAACAACTGGCGACGCGCAGCCTGCGGCTCCGATACCGTCACATGCGTCGCCGGATGACCGACTCTGAGCAGACCACCGATCAGTGCCTCGGCCATATTGCCTCCGCCAATGAACGCTATTCGCAGTTGTTGCATAATACCTCCTGTGAAGAGCACCGCACGTCCCAGTCACCAAACAGCGATGAACCGATACGCACCATCTCCGAGCCCGCCTCGATCGCCAAGCGATAATCGCCGCTCATCCCCATGCATAACAGCAGCTGCTCTGTTGCGCTGCGTGTCGATTGCAATCGATCGCGCAACTGCCGCATCTGCTGAAACGCCTCAGCCACCGCATCATCACCACTGCGCGGCGCCATACACATCAAACCGGCCATACGCAGCGTTTGCAACTGATCCAACGCACCAACAAAGTCGTGCAGCTGCGCCGGCGCGATTCCACGCTGTCCGGCCACCCCGCCGATATTGATCTGCACCAACACCGGCAACTGACGCCCGACCACATGTTTGGCCACCGCGCGCGCTATCTCCAGATCGTCACAACTGTGCCACATTGCCGCTGCCCGAGCGACATATTTCGCCTTATTCTTCTGCAACGGCCCGATCATATGCCAGTCGCAAACCGGCCAGCGAACAGCACGGTCTCGCAGCTGCTGCGGCCGTGACTCGCCAAAGTGCCT
>JALUXN010000322.1 GCA_027018975.1 Mariprofundaceae bacterium
AAGCCAAGTCGCCCCCGTGAAGGGCGAAATGTGGCATTGAGAGCGGTGGCTGTCCATCGATTTTCTTGCTTGTAGAGGCGGATTGCCACAGTCGATCTGTGTGTGACAGCGAGAAAAGGGTTGAAATTGGTTCTGTGATGTGGTGCAATCCATTTTATGACACGCTGTGCAGGTCATGATCAGCCGTTCGGCTGGTGAATTTTCCAGAACAATATTGATGCACAATATCAGCCCAGCCGCGCGTCGGTGGCGGGCGCTATGAGGAAAAAATGGCAACCAAGAAAATGAGAGAGAAAGCACGCAAAGTGCTCAAAGATGTGTTCGGCTATGATGCATTCCGGCCGATGCAGGAAGATATTATTATGTCCCTGATGGACGGCAAGGATGCCTTTGTGCTGATGCCGACCGGCGGTGGTAAATCGCTCTGCTACCAGATTCCAGCGATGATGCGCAAGGGCACCGGTATCGTGGTCTCGCCACTGATTTCGTTGATGAAGGATCAGGTCGATGCGTTGACCGCCTGCGGGGTGAATGCCGCCTACTATAACTCGTCGCTGAAGGCGGCGGAGTCGAAAGAGGTGCTGGAGCGCTTTGAGGCCGGCGAACTGGATCTGCTCTATGTGGCGCCGGAGCGGCTGCTCTCCAAAACCTTCCTGAGCAAGCTGGAGAAGGTGGAGCTGGCGATGTTCGCCATCGATGAGGCGCACTGTGTCTCGCAGTGGGGGCATGACTTCCGCCCCGAATATGTGCGCCTCGGTGAGCTGCGCGACATTTTCCCCGACGTGCCGCTACTGGCGCTAACGGCGACCGCCGATGAGCACACCCGTGAGGATATCAGCGATCGTTTGCGGCTGGGCAAGGCGAAGCGCTTTGTAGCCAGTTTTGATCGCCCCAATATCCGCTATCTGGTGGCCGAGAAGCGTCAGCCGCTGACGCAGATTCTGCAGTTCCTCGAAGGGTGGCCGAATGCATCGGGCGTGATCTACTGCCTGTCGCGCAAACGGGTGGAGGATCTGGCGGTGAATTTGCAGCGCCACGGTATTGTCGCGGCGGCCTACCATGCCGGCATCCCCGGCCGTTCGCGCGAGAAGGTGCAGGATGATTTCCTGCGCGACCGCATCAAGGTGATTGTGGCGACGATCGCCTTCGGCATGGGCGTCGATAAGCCGAATGTCCGTTTCGTGATCCATCACGATCTGCCGAAGAGTATCGAGTCCTACTATCAGGAGACAGGGCGTGCTGGCCGTGATGGGCTGGAGTCCGAGGCGCTGATGCTCTACGGCTCCGGCGATGTGAATCTGGTGCGGCGTCTGATTGAGAATGTTGAGAATATCGATCAGCGGCGGGTGGAGGTGCACAAACTCAATAGCATGGTCGCCTTCTCTGAGGCGCTGACCTGCCGCCGCCGTGTGCTGCTCGGCTATTTCGGCGAGCCGCTGGAAGAGCCGTGCGGCAACTGCGACATCTGCCTCGATCCGCCGGAGACCTATGATGCCACCGAGTATGCCGAGGTGGCGCTGAAGTGTGTCAAAGAGCTGAAGGGGAACTACGGCATGGGTTATGTGGTCGATGTGCTGCGCGGCTCGAAAAATGCGCGCATTGTCGAAAACAAGCATGACAAACTGAAGAGCCACGGTGCCGGCGCCGATCTCAATGCCGATGAGTGGACATCGATTCTGCGCCAGCTGGTGCACCACGGCTACTTTATTCAAGATGTCTCCCGTCGTGCGGCGATGTTGGCGACCAAGAAGGCGGAGCGGATCGGCAGTGGCGAGCCGGTGATTTTGGCCAAGTATCAGCCGGGTGTGCGGCGGCAGTTCAAGCGCCTCGGTATGAAGCGCGATGAGCCGCTGTTCAAGAAACTGGTCAAACTGCGCGAGGAGTTGGCAGATAAAGAGGATGTGCCGCCGCATGTGATCTTCAGCGATGTGACGCTCACCGAGATGTCACAGCGCAAGCCGGAGTCGGAGGCGGATCTGCAGACGATCAGCGGTGTCGGCCAGCATAAGCTGGAGCTCTATGGCGAGGCGTTTGTCGAGGTGATCAAGGAGCATGCCGCCAATGAGGGCAATAAGAAAACGACCAGCGACGGCAAGGATATTCCAATGCTCATCGCCAAAGGGCCGGGGCTGAACGACACGCAGAGCTACACGCTATCGCTGCAGCGTAAGGGTATGTCGGTGGCGGAGATTGCCGCCACGCAGGGCGTGAGTGAGGCGACGGTGCTCAAACACTATGTGGCGATTATCCGAGCCGGCCAATATATCGATGTGCCCGCCTTTATCGGCGAGGATTTCGATACGATCATGCAGGAGCTGGACGATGCCGACCCTTACGCCTCGTTGAGCGAGATCAAACGCGATCTCTCTGTCGATCTCGGCAATGAGGAGTTTCGTCTGGTGCTCGCCTGGCGCGAAGCGATCGGGGTGGCTTAACGCCTGAGTTTCGGGTCGAAGTAGTCGCGCAAGCCTTCGCCGAGCAGGTTGTAGCCGAGCACGGTGATGAGGATGGCCAGCCCCGGATAGAGGGAGAGCCACCAGGCGATCTGGATGTTGTCTTTGCCCTCCATGAGGATGTTGCCCCACGATGGGTCGGGCGGCTGCACGCCGAAGCCGAGGAAAGAGAGGCCGGATTCGAGCAGGACGGCGCCGGCGATACCCAGAATTGCTGAGACCAGTACCGGCCCCAGCGCGTTGGGCAGCAGGTAGCGCCAGATGAGCCGTAGCGGTGAAGCGCCGAGGCTGTGGGCGGCGAGGATAAACTCACGCTGTTTGAGGCTGAGGAACTCCGCCCGCACCAGCCGCGCCACCCCCATCCATGAGGTCAAACCGATCACAATCATGATATTCCAGATCGACGGTTCGAGGAAAGCGATCACCGCGAGGATCAGGAAGAAGGTGGGGAAGCAGAGCACCATGTCGGTGGTGCGCATGAGTGTGGCATCGATCCGGCCGCCGAAAAAGCCGGCCACAGCACCGAGCGCAATCCCCACGGCCATGGAGATGCCGACCGCCACGAAGCCAACCGATAGCGATACGCGCGCGCCGTAGAGCATGCGCGAGAAGACATCGCGCCCCAAGGTGTCGGTGCCGCACCAGTGTTGCCACGATGGCGGCATGAGGATGACATCGACATTGATAGCGGTGGGGTCGTAGGGGGCGATGACGGGGGCGAAGATCGCCAGCAGTGCCACGCTGCAGACAATCGCGCCACCAATCGCCATGAGTGGAAAACGGCGCAGTAATTTGACCGGTCGGCTGCTGTCGGCGCTGGCGATGGTGTGACTCATGCGTGGCTGCCGTGGCGGATGCGCGGGTCTGCCCACGCATAGGCGATGTCGGCGATCAGATTGCCGAACAGAGTTAATACGGCGCCGATGACGGTGATCCCCATGATCAGCGGATAGTCGCGCGCCATCACCGCTTCAAAAAAGAGCAGACCCATGCCGGGCAGCGAGAAGAGCTGTTCGACGATCACCGAGCCGCCGATCAGGCCGGGGATGGAGAGGCCGAGCAGGGTGATGATCGGCAGCAGCGCATTTTTCAGCGCCAAGCAGTAGCGGATGGCTCCCTCCGGCATGCCCATGGCGCGGGCGGTGGTGATGTAGTCGGCATGGATCACCTCCAGCATGCCGCTGCGCATGAAGCGGCTCATCCCCGCCAGCCCGCCGATGGCCGACACGAATACGGGTAGAATCAGGTGTTTGGCGCGATCGAGCGTTTGCTGCCAGTCGCTCATCTGTTGCCAGCTGTAGTCGTGCAGGCCGGAGATGGGCAGCCAGTTCAGCCCGACACCGAGGCTGATCATCAGCATCAGCCCCAGCCAGAAAGAGGGGATGGCGAAGCCGATGAAGACAGCGATGGTCATCGATTTGTCGAACCAGGAGTCGCGCCGCACCGCGCTGGCGATACCGATGGGGATGGCGAAAGCGATAATCACCAGCATGGCCAGCAGATTGATGGTGAGGGTAACCGGAATGCGCTCGGTGATCTTATCGAGTACCGGCCGACCGTCGGCGGAGAAGGAGGTGCCGAAATCGAGCACGGCGAGCCGTTTTAGCCAGTGCCAGTATTGCGTATAGAGCGGCTGATCGAGGCCGTAATAGCTGCGCAACCGCTCAATATCCGCTGCCGATACCTTCGGATTGAACTCCTGCCCGACGACACTCGGTTCGCCCGGCGCCAGATGCATCATGCCGAAGGAGATGATGGTGATACCGAAGAGCAGTGGCACCATGCCAGCGAGTCGTTTGAGGATATAACCAGTCACCCGGCAACCCTAGCCGCGAATCGGCGCAAATCTATCACTCCGGCAGGCTCAGCGTCGTCGGTATCTGTGGTTGGTGCGACGGGCGGGGTGGGCGCGGCGCAATCGTTCGTGGCGCTGGGCGGCGGGCACCAGACACGTCTCACCACTGCCGATGAGATCTTCCCGCCCCATCTGTTTCAGCGCCGCGCGCAGCAGCGGCCAGTTATTCGGATCGTGGTAGCGCAATAGCGCTTTGTGCAGTTCGCGCTGTTTTTTGCGGCGGGCGGTGACCACTACTTCGCTGTTGCGGCTGATTTTGCGCAGCGGATTGCGGCGGCTGTGGTACATGGCGGGGGCGGTGGACATGGGCGAGGGGAGAAACGCCTGCACCTGATCGGGCTTGAAGCGGTTGGCTTTCAGCCAGAGGGCGAGATTGAGCATATCCTCGTCGCTGGTGCCGGGGTGGGCGGCGATGAAATAGGGGATGAGATACTGCTGCTTGCCGGCGCGGCGGCTGGCGCGCTCGAACATGGTGCGGAACTGCTCAAAGGCGCCGATACCCGGCTTCATCATCTTATCGAGCGGCGCATCTTCGGTGTGCTCCGGCGCGATTTTCAGATAGCCGCCGACATGGTGGGTGGCCAGCTCCTCGATATATTCGGGCGACTTCACCGCCAAGTCGTAGCGCAGGCCGGAGGCGATAAAAATGCGTTTTATACCGGGTAGTTTGCGCGCTTTGCGATAGAGCTGGATGAGCGGCGTGTGGTCGGTATTGAGATTGCTGCAGATGGCGGGGAAGACGCAGGAGGGTTTGCGGCAGGCAGCTTCAATCGTCTTCGATTTACAGGCCAGTCGATACATGTTGGCGGTCGGGCCACCGAGGTCGGAG
>JALUXN010000323.1 GCA_027018975.1 Mariprofundaceae bacterium
GCGTACTGTCTGCCACGGCGTGTTGTGCCCCAGCCAGAGCAGCAGCCGTGCGGTGATGCGCGCCGGAAAAAAGTTGGCCAGATCATCGGCTTTGGCTGTCCACCAGCCGAACCGGGTGTAACGCGCATTGTGGTAACCCCACATCGCATCGAGCGTGTTGACCATGCGATAGAGCGCCGCCCCGATCGGGCCGAGGCACAGGAACCAGAAGAGCGGCGCAATCACCGCATCGGAGGTGTTCTCCGCCAACGATTCCAACGCCGCCCGTCGCGCATCACCCATATCCATCTGCGCTGTATCGCGGCTGACAATCCGCCCCACCGCCTGCCGCGCCGCCGGCAGACTCTCCGCCTCCAGCACTGCCCGCACATGCGTCAACAGCGACCGCCAGCCAATCGAAATCCACAGCATGAGCAGACCAAACAGGCCGCCGAAGATCGCGTGCAGTATCAGCAAGCCCATCATCGGCAGCGCCACCACCAGCAACCAAACCACCGCGCCGCGCCGCCGATCATCACCATAGAGCCAACCTTCGCACCACGCCGCCCAGCGCCCGAACCACGCCACCGGATGGTAACGGTTGGCGGGATCCCCGATCCACCACTCCAGGAGCAGCGCCAGCGTCAATATCATGGTGCGGAGTTGTGCGGCATGGTGGGCAGGCTCGTAGGGTGGAAGCGCATGTTAAATCGTGAGATGGTTTAGACGGTGTTGGAGTTCTGCCCAGACGGATTCGACCGTCATGGTTTGCAGACAGTCGCTGTCACTTTCCGGTTGGCGCTGACACCCCTCCATTTGGCAAGGAACGCAGCTGTTGGTGCCTTGTAGTAGTGATATGTTGCCAACACGCTGGACTCCATGTGGCGTGCTGGCTTGCCAAGGGGTTGCATGCTTACTGCCGTTGGACCAAGGTCCCCAGATACGAGGATCGGTCGGGCCGAACAGCGTCACGACAGGCGTACCGGTGCTGGCGGCCAAGTGAGTGTTGGCGGTATCCAGCCCGATATAGGCGGTGGCTTGCGCTGAGAGGCAAGCCAGTTGCTGCCAGCTGAATGCGCCGGCTAAGGCGGTGGCTTTTTGGGCTTCCAGTCCCGCGATGAGTGCTTCAGCCGCTGTCTGTTCGGCTGGAGAGCCAGTGATGACGACGCGTAGACCACTGTCCAAAATTGATTCAATCAGTGTGCGCCAGTGAGCCTGTGGCCACCATTTGTAGCGCCAGCGAGCGAAGGGATGGATCTGGATATACGGTGCATCGTCATGCCATGGCAGCTGCTGACAGGCCTGTTGACGATCGGCATCGCTCCACTCAATACCTACATCGGCACATTCAGGTAATCCGGCCAACGCGGCCAGCTGCATCGCCCGCCAGACCATGTGCTCTTTCGCTTCATAAGGGATCCAACTGTGCGCGGCAAATCGCTTCCAGGCATATTGGTGGCCATGAGCGGGGATGAGCGCGTAGGTCTGTTGCGCGGCGGCCAGTGCCAGCAACATCGGGCGGTCGGAAGCGGTTAGGACGAAGGCGCGGTCGTATTGTCGCCACAATCTTTTCGCTAGGCGGAGTTGATCCTGCCAGGGGACCGATGCGCTGATGGTGAACACTGAATGGGCAAAGGATTGATGCGCAATCAGCGCCTCTGTACCGCTGGCGACCAGCCAATCGATTTGATAACCGGCCTGCTGCAGTGAGCGCGCCAATGGTGTTGCCAGTAACACATCACCCAGATAGCGACAGACAACAATCAGTGCGCGAATGTTACGTTCTCCAGTAGTAGATAGCGCAGAAGAGGAGGATGCCGAGCAGGAAGGCGATGACATTGCGGTGTTCGCGATGCTTGATGACCAGCGCCCACGAAAATGCGCCATGCTGCTGCGGTGCGGCGGTCAGACGCGGAAAGAAGAGCGGCACATCTTCAGACCAGCGGTGATACTGGTCGCCAAAAATGCGAACCATATGTGTCGCCTCTTCGCGGATAACGGGGCGGTAGATCATCGCAAAAGCGAGCAGCGCCAGCAGTGTCACCCAGAGATTATGCGCCATGATGCAAAAGCCGATCAGCAGCAGGAGATTGGCGACATAGAGCGGATTGCGTGTATGGGCATAGGGGCCGGCGGTCGCCAGCTCCGCATTTTTATCGATATGACCGCTCGACCAGATGCGTCCGGACTCACCGAGTATGACGACAAACCCACCGATCACGAGAGAGAAGGGCGTCGGCTTGGCCAGAACGATCAGCAAGAGCGCAACAGGCAGCGTCGCCACAATCCGATGCGTGGCAAACCAAGCCTCCAATTTGTTATACCATTGGGGTATCAAAGCGCCTCCGGGAGATAAATCCTGTGCAGATTTTGATTCATGCAATCCACGTTCGCCGAACTATACACAGCAGAGTGCAGGCGTCTCTCCCTGATTCGCCGCTATCGGGGTAGGCATGCGCGTCTATTTTTGCGCGGTGTGTCCGTGGTTGCGTTGATGCTTGTTTGCGCTGTCATCATCGTTGATGCGCCGATAATAGTCGGCACTCTTGGCATAGCGGTAGAACGTGCCCTCAAAATTCCCCAAGGCAATCACGAAGCCCGCCCAGCCGTCGAGGAAACCCCGCTTGAGCAGGTAAATGCGCAAGAATGCAGCCATGCCATGCAGCAGCGCCGATGCCATGGATGATGGCCTCTGTTGCTGAACCATTTTCTGCATGCCGAGCGTGGAATAGTTGTTCATTTTATCGATCACTTGGGAAAGGTCGCGGAAAGAGTAGTGCAACACATCGTGGTTCAGGTAACCGACAGCGCCATGAATATCAAAGCCCTCATGCACCATATCGTCATGATAGGTCAACGCGCCGCGACGAAAGAGTTTGGGCTGGCAATAATCAGGATACCAGCCGCAATATCGGATTTCTCTGCCCATAAAATAATTTCTACGCGGAATGAAATAGGCATCTTTTGCCTGATCCTGCCGGATCACATCTTGAATTTCTCGCTGCAATTCAGCACTGCAACGCTCATCAGCATCAATGCTGAGCAGCCAATCGTGTGAACAAAACCCCACCGCCTGATTGCGCAGATCACCGAAGCCCTGAAATGACAATGTGAAGATGCGATCTGTGTACTGCCGCACAATATCCATGGTGCCGTCGGTACAACCTGTATCGACAACCACAATTTCATCCACCCATTTCACGCTCTCCAGCGCATCTCTGATCTTATCTTCTTCATTGAGCACGGGGATGAATACAGAAATTTTATGCGTCATTTGTACAACTCTGAAACTGATCCCGGTTATCCAAAAGCCAGCGCACTGTTTGATCTAAGCCGTCGTTAAAATCGGTTGACGGTTGCCATCCAAGATTCTGAAGTTTTGTGGTGTCCAAAACATTGCATTTCACATCAAAAGGGCGTTCGGGGAGATGATGGATCTCCATGCTGATCCCAAGCTGTGCTAATCGTGGTTGCAAAGCACGCAGTACCTGCATATTGCTGCGACCAATGCCGGAACCAATGTTGTATATTTCATCATCATATCCCGTCTGCATGACCGTGATGATGCCCTCAATCAGGTCATCGATATAGAGATAGTCGCGGATGGTGCCGAATGCACCGAAAACCGGAATCGCCTTACCTTGCATGGCCAGCGCAATGGCGGTTGAAACAAAGCCCTGCCCAGAGAAGGGGCGTTGTCCCGGACCAAAGGGGTTGGATGGGCGCACACAGCACACCTTCAAACCCTTCGTTTTTGCATAAAGGTGAGCGTACTTCTCCAGCGTTAGCTTGGTCACGCCATAAGGCGAGATGGGAACGGTCGGGTGGTTTTCTACAATGGGGGACGCTTTGCTGTCCCCATAGACGGTGCCGCCCGATGAGACAAACAGCACACTGGTCTGATGCTTGGCTGCGAGCTCAAATAGCTGCACGGTTGCGGGGAGGTTCTGTAATAAATCGGTCAACGGATCATCAAAGGATGTGTTGGGTTGGGTGGCGTAAGCTAAGTGGATGATCTCCTGATGCGTGGCGACAAGCTTTTCCATCAACGCACGATCACCGTAATCACCGGTGATGTAGGTGACCGCTGCCAGCTCATCGGTTGGTTGCACTGGACGTGCATCCAGTGAAGTAACTGTGCGACCGCCTTGGCATAAACGGCGCACAAGATGTGAACCGATAAATCCATTGCCGCCAATAACCAAACAGTTTTGGCTCATATGGCATCTAGTCCTTGCAAGGCGCGGATACGTTTCTCTTTCAAGCACTGTTCCAATAACAGATCATTGTCAGTCAGTTGATCCCGGCTGGCTTCCTTATGCCACAGGTGCAGCACCGGCATGCCGTATAAATTTCTACGTTTCACCCCCGCATGGAACAGTCTGGCGGCGAGATCAGAATCTTCACGCCCCCATCCTTCGTATGAGCTGTCAAAGCCATTGACGCGCTCAATGTCATCTTTCCAAAAAGTAAAATGGCATCCTCGAATGCCGTGCATTTTTGTGTTCGGACGCGATGTCATGACCGGCATGACAAGTGGCAGTATGCGATTAATGCGCCCTTGTAGGCGCCACTGTAGCCATTGGTGTAATGAAAGATCGCTGTTCCATTGCTTTTTCTGGCAAATTTGTGCGGTGATGGTTTCAGAGAGCAGGATTCTGCTGCCACGAATAAATGTGCCTGGTTTGGCAACAGATTTATGTGTGCGAATCATGTCTGGAAGCGGTACACAATCGGCATCGGTCAGTAAAATATATGGTTCTTCCACTTTTTGGATCGCCTGATTGATAATACCGGCTCTTCTGTAGCCACGGTCTTCATGCCACAGATGGTGAATGGAGAGTATGTTTTGATAATCTTTTACAACCTCAGCGACTTCGGAACCGGAGCCGTCATCTGCAATATACATGGTGAAGCGATCATCGCTCTGATTCGCATACCCTTCGAGGGTGAGCCGGAGAAAATGCGCCGCATTGTATGTGGAAATAATTACGGCGATGGTGCGTGGCGAGTCTGTCATGATGCGTTGTGTGTTAAAGCAGAAGAGGTGGTTTCGACATGGCCAGCATGGTATTTCGTAAGAAAGACAACAATATGGCCGAATTTTATTTTGATGTTGATTTTGAGTGGGATATGGCGGGCA
>JALUXN010000324.1 GCA_027018975.1 Mariprofundaceae bacterium
CCGATGTGTCGGTCTGCAACGCCTCCAGACTGCGCAGCGGCGCCGGCTGCAGGGGTTCATCATGATAGCGCGCACATCCAGCCAGCAGCAGCGTAACCATCACCCACACGCCGACCGGTTGTGTGACCGGTCGCATGCGTGCATGGGCGAGCCTCGGCATGGTTATCGCGGTAACAGCGCCGGCTGCTGCAGGTTGCCGGAGAGGGTGAAGCGCATCGCCTTGCCACCCAGCATCGCCGCCAATTCGGGTGCTGCGGCGTCCGCTTGAATCTTGATCTCGCCCTGCAGCGGCCATGTGACCGGCAGGCGCTCTGCTGCTGCCGCGACCGAGCCGTGCCCGTCGATCAAGAGGCGCGTGCCGCCACTGACCTGCCACGCCCACGGCTTGCCGCCATCTGTCGTACCATCCGCAGTGAGATGCAGCTGATAATCACCCAGCGGTTTATCAATACCGGGGAAACGCACGGCGGCCGCCTGCCACTGCAGCGTCAGATCGAGCTGCTGCGGAAAGCCGTCGGCGAGATGGAGTGTGGCCTTGCCAGCAAGTTGTAACTGACCGGCCAGCGGTACCGGCGCTTGCACCACGCCCTGCAACAGCTGCTGCAGATCGGCGGCAGATGCGCTGGCATGGATCACCTGCAGTGTGAGCTGATCGGCTTGCAACGTGGCATCCAGTGTCGCGTGCACGCCTTGCCGCGCCGCCTCGATATGCGCGGCTGGTGTCGTCAACAGCGAGAGCCAGTGTGGCAAGATCTGCAGTTGATCTAACACAAGCGGCTGGCGCATGCGGGCATTCTGAATTGTGCAGTGAGTCAAGTTGAGCCCTGTGCCGTGCAGCGCCAGCCTGTCGTAGTGCAGTGTGATGCCCTGCGCGCTGGCCAGTTGATCGATCTGGCTGCGCAGCCACGCCTCCGGCTGCAGGCGTATCGCGGCGAAGAGCAGCAGCGCCGCGATGAAGATCCACAGCAGTGTCGAGCGGGAGAGCATGCGCATCAGCCGCGCAGGGCGGCGATGGTGTCCGGCGTGAGTGTTACCTGCTGCTGTTCGCCGCTGGCCATGTTTTTCAAGCTCACACCGCCGGCGGCCATCTCGTCGCTGCCGATCACGGCGACAAAGCGCGCCCCTTCGCGGTCGGCCATTTTGAACTGCCGTTTGGCGCCGCCACCGCCACAGTGCACCACGCGCAAGCCGTGGCTACGCAATAGTGCCGCCTGCTGCAGCGCGTAGTCGGCGACCGCATCGCCCAATGCCACCACCGCCACATCGACCGCCGTCTCGTCGGCATCTTCAAGCAGCATCGCCAGCCGCTCCATGCCAGCGGCAAAACCGATCGCCGCGGTTGCCGGCCCTCCCAGCTCCTCGACCAGTCCGTCATAACGTCCGCCGGCCAGCACCGTCCCCTGCGTGCCAAGCTGATCGGTGACAATCTCAAAGGCCGTGCGATTGTAATAATCGAGTCCGCGCACGATGCGCGCATTGATGCGATAAGGGATCTGCAGCGCCGCCAGTCCTTGTTTGAGGCCGCTGAAATGGGTGTCGCAGCCGTCACAGAGGTGGTCGATCATCTCCGGCGCATCGCTGAGCGCTGCCTGACAGCTCGCCACCTTGCAGTCGAGCACGCGCATCGGATTCTTCTCCATCCGCTCATGGCAAGTTGCGCAGAGCTGACCGGCACGATCGCGCAGAAACGTCACCAGTGCATCGCGATAGGCCGGCCGGCAGGCGTGACAGCCGAGCGAATTGATCTCAAGCGTTAGATCACGCAAGCCAAGCTCCTGCAAAAAGGTGTGCGCCATCGCCAGCAGCTCTGCATCAGCCACCGGCCCCGCCGCGCCGAACATCTCCACGCCGATCTGCTGAAACTGGCGCAGCCGCCCCTTCTGCGGCCGCTCGCGGCGGAACATCGGACCGACATAGTACCAGCGCTGCTCGCCGGCGCGGGTCAAACCGCCCTGCAGATAGGCGCGCACACTGCCCGCCGTCCCCTCTGGTCGCAGGCAGATATGATCGCCGCCCTGATCGGTGAAGGCGTACATCTCCTTGGAGACAATGTCGGTCGCCTCGCCGATACTGCGCACAAACAGCTCCGTCGGCTCCAGCACCGGCAGCCGCACCTCGGAGAAGGCATAACGCCCGAACACCTGCCGCGCCGCCCTCTCAATCCGCTGCCAGCGCCGCACATCCGCCGGCAAACCATCATGAATGCCGCGAATACTCTGCAATAATTTCCCTGCCATCCGTTCAAACTCCATATACAAACAACGCTCAACATCACTATCAGTCCACGGCACTCACCACGCAGTCACAGGGACACAGAGGAGATGCGGTCGTCCAATTTCGACATGATCGAGGATTCGATAATAAGAAAAAACCCGTTAACACAGTGGTTTAAGACCTGTTGAGGCTTAGGCGAAAAACACCAACGGGGGTGTAGCAATGCTGGGACAAAGGCGCATGCCATTCAAGTGCGAAAGGGAGCCCGGCATAACTCTGAGGCTTGTATCGGGAGTCCATACAGCAATGGAGCACCGATTGCGGCCATTCGGGGATGGCGTAGTGGTGTTATCTATGGGAATGCGGAAAATTTAGGAATGCGATTGCCCTGCACAACAGGCAGACAAAACCCCTGCCACCGGGAAGAGGGGGAGGGAGGTGGCAGGGGTTTCGAGGCGCTGTGTCGGCGTTGTGGCCTATAATACAACTGAACCCTTTATGATAAGGTGGGCGCTGCACTCAAACATCAGGTATCCCGTCGGGATTCACACAATCTGAGAATATAAGCTCCCGTTCAGCACGCATCGGCCCAGAATTATAAGCCACAACGCCGACACAGCGGAAACGAGTTGAGGCTATCGTCTGTGATCGGATAAAGCAAATGTTTTTTTATAACTGTTCAGCTCACCCCACGGTTTGCCCGCTAGCTGCGTTGAACATGCTCATGTGCAGCAGCACACTGCGCGTGTTCGCCTTGTTGTCGAACAAACCATGGGCGATCTGAATAGTTCCGGTTTTTTGCGTGATTGTGGTGGATTTACTCGCGCATCCATTCGCGCACGATCTGCACTGGGAGATCATGCGGCAGGTTATTCAGCCAATCATGTAGCGACTGGCGCTGCGCCGGCGTGCTCCAGAGCTGCTGGTGGATGTGCTCGGCAGCGCCGTTCGGATCGAAACAGCGGACAATCGCCAGACCATCCTCTCCCTCGAGCAGCGACTGCAGGCGGAAGGAGTCACGCCGGGCGATGGCGATCTCGATGATCAGCGTCTGGTGATTATTTTCCATCTGATTTCCGTTGCCGCTGCCGCTGCCGCTCGATGTGAATCCAGCGCCGCACATTGGCTTGATGATCGGCCAGCGTGGCGGCGAATTGGTGCCCACCGCTGCCATCGGCGACGAAATAGAGAAACGGCACATCCGCCGGTGCGGCGGCGGCGCGTAGCGAGGCTTCACCGGGATTGCAGATCGGCGTTGGCGGCAACCCTTTGCGGGTGTAGGTGCTCCACGGGGTGTCGTGCGTCAGATCGCGCTTGTGGATGTTGCCGGAGAAGCTGCCGGTGGTGCGCCAGAGACCGTAGATGACTGTCGGATCCATCTGCAGCGGCATACCGCGCTGCAGACGGTTGCGGATCACCGCCGCCACCAGCGGCCGCTCTTTGGCTAGCCGCGTCTCCTTCTCGATAATTGAAGCGATAATCCGAATCCGCTGCTGCGCGGATGCATCGCTGGTCAGCGAATTGAGGATGCGCTGCTGGGCGTGGATCATGCTGCGGATCAACAGCTGCTTGTCGATCGGTTTCACATATTGATAGGTCTCCGGCAGCAGTCGCCCCTCGATCTCCTTGCCGAGCAGCTGATGCATCACCGTCAGCCACTGCTGCGCATCGCCGGCCGTCTCTTTGGCCAGCAGCTGGGCAATCTCATCGCTGCGCAAGCCCTCGGGAATGGTGACCTGAAAACGCATCACATCGCCCTGCCGCAGCCGTTGCATGATCGTTTTCAGGGTGGCGGGCGCGGCAAAACGGTAGTAGCCGCTGCGCAGCTGGCCGCCACTATCCTCCATGCGCGCCAGCAAGCGGAAGGCGAGCGGTGAACGGATCAGGTCGTGTTCGGCCAGCAGTCGCGCAATGGTGGTGGTCGAAGCGCCCTTGGGGATCATCAGCTCGACCGGTTGCGCCGGTGCATGCTGCGTGCGCAGTTCTCCGAACAGCCAGGCACTGAAACCGATGCCAACCAGCAGCATGAGCAAGAACAGAATCACGATTTTTCTGATCATAGCCGCACCCCCGGCTGCGCAGCCAGCAGCGCTTGTAATGGTGCGATCCGGTATTCGGATTCCGTCAAGGCGAGGCCATCCAGCGCTGCCACCGGCTGGATGAAGTGGCCGCTGTTGATCAGCGCCAACGCTTCGCACTGCTGCAGTTGTGCGCAGTCACAGTCGCAGGTCGTCACCGCCTCCGCATCGAGCAAAAACGCGCGCACCACACCGGGCAACACCCCCGGCTGCAGCGGCGGGGTGTACCACGCCCCCTGCCGGAAAAAGAGCAGGTTGGCGGTGGTGGCGGCGAGGATGGTGCCTTGATGGTAAAAGAGTGTGTGCAGCGACAGCTGCCCGTGGCTGGCGCGCAGCAGTTCGGCATAGTCGGCGGTGAATTTGGCCAGCTTCTCGCGCGGTGGAACGGGATAGGGGCGCATCTGCAGCTGCACAGGGTGATCGGTCTGCCGGAAGGGGTAAAGTTGCAGATAAGCGCGCGGTTCACTGCGCTGCGTCAATCCCCACGCCGCCTCACCGCCGGTCACGGTCAACCGCGCCAGCAGATCATCACCCTGACTCGCCGCCTGAGTCAGTACCTCATCATGCATCGCCGCCAGCATGGCATCAGTGAGCTGCATACCAAAACAGGCCATGCCGCGCTGCAGCCGTTCGGCATGCGCCGGCCAGCAAAAAATAGCGCCGTCAATCACCCGAAACGTCTCAAAACAGGCCTCGCCGTAAGCCAATCCGCGATCCAACTGCGCTGTCGTGGTGATGTTGCAATCGATCTTCAAAC